>JAFPDA010000046.1 GCA_017425575.1 Lachnospiraceae bacterium
AAGGAAGTTGTCTATGAACCAGTTCAGTATGAACCTACTGAAGTGATTATGGGTAAGATTGAGGCAATCGAAGCTGAAATTCAGACTGAACTTGCAGAGTTGAAGAAGTTATTATGTTAGAGGTGTTTAAAATAGAATATTCGTTTGACATAAAGGTGGTTAAATGTTAATATAATAGCAAGGAAGTGCTACCGATAGACGGTTAGCCTGATATTAGTGATCAAAAATGACCGCCAAAGTTTACCAGACCAGGGCGGTTATTTTTGCGTTTTATCATTGCTCTTAGAACCAACGGTATAACCAAGAGCAAAGCAAGTAATACATAAGCTGATAATGGCTATAAAAAGTTCCGTTGTAAGCATAAGCACAAACCTCCTCTTTAGATTTCCACAATGGGATTTCTATGTAAACGTAAGCTAAAACTCTTACGGAGAAGGCTAACCGCCTACCGAATAGGGTAGCACAAAATGTATTGTATCAAACATGTATTCGAAAAGCAATAGGAAATATAGAATAATATGGCGGATTTGTAGGTAAAAACGAAAGGATAAATTTCACTATGTAGAGTGTATTGGCTTGTAGAGCAAGCAATGCACTTTACGATAATTCGGATTTGTGGGGATGATAGATGAACATGATGTTTGTAGAAGACTGCTGTGAAATACTTGATTCTATGCGAGTGCCTATAACTGCAGCAGATAGAGAAGAAGGAGAATATCCTTATTATGGAGCAAATGGTATTCAAGACCATGTAGCTGATTATATTTTTGATGATGAGCTAGTATTACTTGCAGAAGATGGCGGAAATTTTGGCTCAAAAGAAAGACCTATCGCATATAGAGTTTCGGGAAAATGTTGGGTAAATAATCACGCCCATGTTCTGAAGCCTAAAGAAGGTCTTAATGTAGATTATTTATGCTACTCCCTTATGTTTTATAATGTAGATGGTATGGTAAATGGTGCAACCAGACAGAAGTTGACACAAACTGCTATGCGAAAAATGCAAATTCCTTCAAGGACATTAGAGGAGCAGGTACTTATTGTTGACGAATTGAATCGAATTGTAAAGATTAAAGAGCAACGACAACAGGAATTACAATTATTAGACGACCTCATCAAAGCCCGATTTGTTGAGATGTTTGGAGACCCAATTCAGAATCCTAAAGGTTGGGACTTGCCATTAATAGAGGACGTGGTAGCTAATGAGAAGAATGCTCTTAAGGCAGGACCTTTTGGCTCAGCATTAAAGAAAGAGTATTATGTCAAATCGGGTTATAAGATATATGGTCAGGAGCAAGTAATAAGTGGAGACCATACATTTGGTGATTACTATATTGATGAAAAACGTTATAAATCGCTGGAGAACTGTGCTGTTAAGGCAGGGGATGTACTTATTAGTTTAGTAGGAACATACGGCAAGTTACTTATCATACCAGAAGATTTTGAACCAGGAATTATAAATCCGCGATTGATGAAGATAACATTTGATAAAGAAAAAGTTAATCCTTATTATTTTAAGTTTTTCTTTCAATCAGAGTCTTTGAAACGAGCATTATCTGAGAATACTCATGGTGGAACCATGGATATTTTAAATCTTGGAATTGTAAGAAAAATAGCAATGCCTTTACCACCATTGGAGTTACAAAATGAGTTTGTTTCTTTTGTCAACCAAGTCGACAAATCAAAAGTTGCTGTACAGAAATCCTTAGATGAAACCCAGCAGTTATTTGACTCTTTGATGCAAGAATATTTTGGATAGGAGATGATAAAATTGGCAATGATGACAGTATATCATGGAGGATATAAACCGATTCCTAAACCAGAGATTCGTATAGGAAGAAATACAAAAGATTTTGGGAATGGATTTTATTGTACAATTATCAAAGAACAGGCACAGAGATGGGCAAAACGGTATGATACAAAAGTGGTTTCAATTTATGACGTAAGGCTTGATTCGTCTATGGCAATAAAAGAATTTAAAGGAATGACAGATGAATGGTTGGACTTTATCATTAACTGTAGAAGTGGAATGTCGCACGAGTATGATATTGTTGTTGGTGCAATGGCAGATGATCAAATCTATAATTACATCTCGGATTATATAGATGGAACAATTACAAGGGAACAATTCTGGGTATTAGCAAAATTTAAATATCCAACACATCAAATTAATTTTTGTACTCAAAAAGCGTTAAAATGTTTGAAATATCGTGGATATGAAGAGGTAAAATGATAATGCAGGAAAATGTAAAAGATAATGATTTATTCTATACTTGTAGTTTGGTTGATTATATTGCAAGAAAGACAAAAAATCTCCGTTCTTATGTGGTAAATCAATTAGGAAAAGAAAGATTAGAGAAAATCTATGACTTAGCTGACGTATATCATTGTGATAATATAGATCGTGTATGCGATGATTTTATTGAGGAGGCAGAAATTAAAAAAGGAACTTATGATAATGTAGGACTTTGTTGTTATAGTATTCCTTCTCACTGGGACATTGGAAAAGTATATAAAAGACTAATTAAACAGGTGGTGGAAAGTGAGAATACAAGTACAATAGATGCGTTGATTAAGGTCTACAATTCGTTTATTAGCCCTAAGATAGATGATTATAACAGTAGTGTATATTATGAAAATCCATCGTATATATACGAATGTTACAGAGAAAATAAAATGCTTTAAAGTCTTTTAAGTGAGGTGATAATTTGGAAACTAATTTTGATTATCTTTTAGATAAAAATGAATACGCAGGTTTCGCAGAACAAGCCGTAGAAGCAGAGAAGAGCATTGCTATCTCTCCGGCAACCTGTGCAATCCTTTCGAGACGTGCTTTGGAACTGGCAGTTCGATTTGTATTCTCTTATGATGCTGATTTGACATTGCCATATCAGGACAATGTATCAAGTCTTATTCATGAACCTACATTCCGAAGCGTTATTGAGCCAAGACTGTTTCCAATGCTCAAATATACAATTCATCTTGGAAATGTAGCTGTTCATACGAATAACAACATCAAAAGAGATGAAGCGGTTATTGCGCTTCGAGACCTTTTTGAGTTCTGTGATTGGATTGATTATTCCTATTCAGCAGATTATTCAGAGAAGACTTATGATGAGTCTATTCTTGCAAGTGGTGACGAAAAACGTGTAAAAGCTGATGAATTAAAGAAATTATATGAAAAACTAAGCAGTAAGGATAAAAAGCTCGAGAGTATTCTGAAAGAAAATGAAGAACTGCGTAAGCAGATGGCTAATCAGCGGAGTCACAATACGAAGACTCGTGAGTTCCATGTAGATAAAATAAGTGAAACCCAGACACGTAAAAAATATATCGATGTTGCACTCAAAGAAGCTGGCTGGATTATTGGTAATAATGTTACAGAGGAAGAACCAGTGACGGGTATGCTAAATTCCACTGGCACAGGCTATGTAGATTATGTCCTGTGGGGAAAAGATAATCTTCCATTGGCTGTAGTTGAAGCGAAAAAGGCTTCAGTAGATACAATGGCAGGGAGTCAGCAGGCAAAACTTTATGCTGATTGCCTGCAAAATAAGTATGGCAGACGACCGCTCATTTTTACAACAAATGGTTTTGAGTTTTTCTATACCAATGACTTTATGGGGTATCCAAGACGTGAAGTTTCTGGCTTTTTCACGCAAGAAGAATTACAGCTTGAGATGGATGGTCGCAAGCAGCGTATTCCATTAGAAAATATAAAGATAAATGATGATATTACCAACAGACCGTATCAGAAAGAAGCTGTAACAGCAGTCTGTGATGCGATTATGAATAAGCATCGTAAAATGCTTATAGTTCAAGCAACTGGTTCTGGAAAGACGAGAGTAAGTGTCAGTATTGTGGATGTTCTTAGACGTCATAATTATGTGAAGAATATTTTGTTTCTGGCGGATAGAACGGCTCTTGTTAAGCAAGCGAAAAATAATTATTCTAATCTGCTTAAAGACCTGTCATGCTGTAACCTTTTGGATAGTAAAGATGACCCGGGATCATGTAGGATGATTTTTTCTACTTATCCTACTATGATGAATGCAATAGATGAAAAGAAAAACCGGTATGGCGAGAAATTGTTCAGCCCGGGTCATTTCCAGCTCATTATTTGTGATGAGGTGCACCGTAGCATCTATAAGAAGTATCAGGAAATCTTTGAATATTTCGATGCAATGCTTTTAGGTATGACAGCTACACCTATAGACAAAATTGACAAAAATACATATAGCATTTTTGACCTTGAGCGTGGTGTACCAACCTTTGCATATGAACTGGAAAAGGCAGTAGAAGAAGGTTATCTGGTTAATTATTCTACTCTGGAGTATAAGACCCAAATTATGGAAGATGGTATTCATTATGATGAACTCACTGATGAAGAAAAGGAAGAATACGAAGAGACTTTTGAGACTGACGATATGGTCGGAGACGATATTTCAAGTTCTGCCATCAATTCATGGTTATTTAATACGGATACGATAGATAAGGTTCTCAAGGAACTTATGGAAAAGGGCTTGAAAATCGAAGGTGGAGACAAGCTTGGTAAGACAATTATTTTTGCTAAGAATAGCCTGCATGCACAAGCTATAGTTGAACGATTTAATAAACTTTTTCCTGAGTGTGGTGGTGATTTTATTAAGCAGATTGATTACAGTATAAAATACTGTGATTCGCTTATTGATGAATTTAGCACTAAGGATAAGATGCCACAGATAGCTGTATCAGTTGATATGCTGGATACTGGTATTGATATTCCGGAAATATTGAATCTTGTATTCTTCAAAAAGGTTCGTAGTTACGCTAAGTTCTGGCAGATGATAGGCAGAGGAACAAGACTATGTCCTGATCTTCTCGGTGAGGGGATAGATAAAGAGAGATTTCTCATATTTGATTTCTGTAATAATTTTGAATATTTTCGAGTTAATAAGAACGGTGCGGAGAATGGTATTGCAGAATCACTTAGTGAGAAAATTTACAATACAAAAGCTCAGATAGTCAGAGAACTTCAAGCTCCACGATATACATCAGATGATTCTTATGTGGCGTATCGTGCGGATTTGGTTGACCAGTTACACGGTGCAGTCATTGAACTTAACGATGACAGCTTTTTGGTAAAGAGACACCTGCGCTACGTGGAAATGTTTAGGAACCTTTCAAGTTGGAACTCTCTTGAAACGATGGAAATTTCTGATATTAAAGAGCATATTGCTCCTTTGATAAAGCCTAAGAAAGAAGATGAGCTGGCTCGTAGATTTGATTATCTGGTGTATAGTATTGACCTTGGTCTTCTCCAGAGCAAGAGTGTACAGACACCGGTAAATGTTGTGGTTCAGACTGCTGAACAGTTATCTGCTAAGTATTCAATTCCGCAGGTAGAAAAGCAGAAGGATATTATTGAGAAAGTTCAGACTACTGAGTTTTGGGATGGTGCTACTATTATAGAACTTGAAACTGTGCGAAATGCGATGAGAGGTCTGCTTCAGTACATAGATAAGATTCGTAGAAAGATATATTACACGAACTTTACAGATACCATTATTGATGCTACAGAAGGTAAGCCAATATATGGGGGTACAGACCTTAAAAATTATCGTAAAAAGGTCGAGTTTTACCTTAAAGAGCATAGCGATAGGATTTCTGTATATAAGCTGAGAAATAATAAGAAACTTTCAGAAGCTGATCTAAAAGAGCTGGAGTGTATACTATGGACTGAGCTTGGTTCTAAAGACGATTATGTTAAGGAATATGGTGATACACCGATAGGTCGGTTGGTTCGACAAATTGTGGGTGTAGACAGAGCAGCCGTAAACGAAGCATTTAGTGAATTTCTTACCGAAGAACGTCTGAACATTAATCAGCTGCGTTTTGTAAATCTGATAGTTGATTATATTGTTGCCAATGGAAATATTGACAACAATAAGGTGCTTATGGGAGAGCCGTTTAAGTCAGTTGGAAGTATTACTTCTTTGTTTAAAGATGATATGGGGACGGCAGAACAGATTATGGAAGTAGTCGCTCAGATTAAGAGAAATTCTGAAGAAATTGCTTAAATAAAATAGTGTTCTTTTGATTTCCTGTGAATTAGACCACCGGCACAAAACCGGTGGTCTTAATTTGTTCATATCAGCATTTCTTCGTTATATTAAATGCTTTTTTCTATTAACTTGTGTATTTGCCCTGAAAATGTTAAAATAAGGTTTATTACAGAAAGACAGATTTAGAAATGGAGAGATTGTATATATGTGGATTGCTGATAATTGGAAGGATTACGAAGTTATAGATACCTCGGATGGAGAGAAGCTTGAGAGATGGGGGGATTATATACTTGTTCGTCCGGACCCTCAGGTAATATGGAATACAGAGAAGAAGGAACAGGGATGGAGAAAACATAATGGTCACTATCACCGCAGCAACAAAGGTGGTGGTGAATGGGAGTTCTTTAATATGCCGGATGTGTGGCAGATAAAATATAAAGAGCTTACATTTAATCTGCAGCCGTTTAAGTTCAAACATACAGGTCTTTTTCCAGAGCAGGCTGTAAACTGGGAATGGTTTGGGGAGAAGATAAGAAATGCAGGAAGACCTGTAAAAGTGCTTAATCTTTTTGCATATACAGGTGGAGCAACTCTTGCGGCAGCGGCGGCAGGGGCAAGTGTGACCCATGTGGATGCCTCTAAGGGGATGGTTACATGGGCAAAGGAAAATGCGCAGTCTTCGGGACTCTCAGATGCGCCGATAAGATGGCTTGTAGATGACTGTGTGAAGTTTGTTGAGCGTGAGATAAGACGAGGAAACAAGTACGACGGCATAATAATGGACCCTCCGTCGTATGGAAGAGGACCCAAAGGTGAGATATGGAAGATAGAAGAGAAAGTGTATCCTTTTGTCGAACTTTGTACACAGGTGATGTCTGACAATCCGCTGTTCTTTCTGATAAATTCATATACAACAGGATTACAGCCGGCGGTTCTTTCATATATGCTTAATACGGCAGTAGTCAGCAAATTTGGTGGAAAAGTTGAGGCAGAGGAGATAGGATTACCGGTATCCTCAAACGGTCTTGTGCTCCCATGTGGTGCATCAGGACGTTGGTTTTATTAGATGACAAGCCCTGTTGTTCGCTGATTGTAACAATTGCTTCGCAATACGGAACGCGCTAGAGTTTTGCTTGCAAAACTCTTTGTTCTAATGATATAATCTATAGGTTAACATATAAACAATCTCAGAATGGAGCGACAAGCAATCATGAAAAGAAGAGTAAAGCTGAGAGGAACAATGAAGCTATATGTATTATGGCCAATCATACTCAGCATATTGTTGATAGCGATGAATATCCGGCTGTATTTTTACAATAATAAAGCTGGTATTATCGCGACCTGTTATATAGGAATATATGTTGTTATATGTCTTATAATTTTTGGAATATACAGACAGAAACTTCAGAGAGACATGATAGAGTTTGCTGTCAATTATGGACAGATACAGCTTGAGATTATGGAAGACCTTACTGTGCCGTTCGGTGTGCTGAGTCAGGATGGCAGGCTGCTTTGGGGAAATGACGAATTTATAAAGGTTATAGTAAACAAAAAAGCGGCAAAGAGAAGTATCTCAAATATATTTGGCGAGATAACGACAGATAAGATTCCTAAAGATGAAAACACAAGTATTGTACATGTAAAGACAGAGGACAGATATTATTGTGCAGTTATGAAGCATATTGTATCTGAGAAAAAAGGTGAACTTTTACATGAGAACAATATTAGTAAATTAATTGATAATGACAGCGTTATATCTGTTTTTCTACATGATGAAACAGATATGATGGAGCTGGAGCAGAAAAGAGAAGAGGAAAATTTAGTAGTAGGTCTTTTGTATATAGATAACTATGATGAGCTTATCGACAGTATTGATGAAATCAGACAGTCACTTATGATGGCACTTATTGACAGAAAGATAAATATCTATATGCAGGGAATAGATGCCATATCCAAAAAGATTGAAAAAGATAAATTCTTCTTTGTTTTTAAACAGAGGTATCTGTCGGGACTTGAATCAAACAGATTTTCAATATTGGAAGAGATAAGAAATATCAGTATAGGAAATGATAATGTGGCAACTATCAGTGTCGGTCTTGGTGTTGGCAAGGAATCATTTGCACAGCGTTATGACTCAGCCAGAGCAGCGATTGACCTTGCACTCGGAAGAGGTGGAGACCAGGCTGTTGTGAAAAGCGCTGACAAAGAACAGTTCTTTGGTGGAAAGAATGTTCAGGTAGAGAAGAATACACGAGTTAAGGCGCGAGTTAAGGCACATGCGCTTAAAGAGCTTATAGAGGGCAAAGAGAGAGTTCTTGTAATGGGACATTCAATAGGTGATGTAGACTCCTTTGGAGCTGCTGTGGGAATATACAGAATTGCCAAGACTCTCAATAGAAAAGCTCACATTGTAGTGGGAGAACTTAATTCATCAGTATATCCTATTCGTGACCGATTTTATTCAAAAGATTACGAAGATGATATGATGATTGACAGTGAACGAGCAAAAGAAATGGTTGATGAAAACACTGTTCTTGTAATTGTTGATGTAAACAGAGGCAGTTATACAGAATGTCCTGAACTTATTGATATGGTTCAGACAGTCGTGGTAATAGACCATCACCGTCAGGCAGGAGATGCTATTTCAAAGGCAGTTCTTTTCTATATAGAGCCTTATGCATCATCGGCGTGTGAAATGGTATCTGAGATACTGCAGTATGTCGGAAATGGTGTGAAGCTTAAGGCGGCAGAGTCTGAGGCTATGTATGCAGGTATAATGATAGACACTAACTTCTTTTCAATAAGAACGGGAGTCAGGACATTTGAAGCCATGGCTTACCTTAGAAGAAATGGTGCAGACGCAGTCAGAATCAGAAAGGCATTTCGTGAAAATCTTGATGAATATAAGATAAAAGCGGCTGCCATTCAGGATACAGAGCTTTACAGAGACCAGTATGCCATTGCAGAGAGTAAAGCTGATGGGATTGAGTCGCCGACAGTATTTGCTTCAAAGATTGCCAACTCACTTCTGGATATAAACGGGGTTAAGGCATCTTTTGTGCTTACGCAGTATAAGGGGAAGATATTCATAAGTGCCCGTTCTATAGATGAGGTAAATGTTCAGGTAATAATGGAAAATATGGGTGGAGGAGGTCATATAAATATGGCTGGTGCACAGATTTCAGATAAAACTATAGAAGAAGTAAAAGATATGGTAAGAAAGCAGATTGATGATATGATGCAGGAAGGAGAAAAATAATGCAGGTAATTTTATTGGAGGATGTAAAATCTCTTGGAAAAAAGGGAGAAGTAGTAGATATAAATGAGGGATACGCAAGAAACTTTATTCTTAAGAAAAAGCTTGGAGTAGAGGCAAATGCGAAAAACAGAAATGAGCTTAAGCTTCAGAAACAGCATGAGGAAAAGGTAGCTCAGGAGAAACTTGATGCAGCTAAGGCTTTTGCTGAGGAGCTTAAAGAGAAGAGTGTTACAGTAAGTATAAAGACCGGTTCAGGCGGAAGAAGCTTTGGTTCAGTGTCTACAAAAGAAATTGCGGCAGCGATTAAAGCACAACTTGGCTATGAGCTTGACAAAAAGAAGATGGCGCTTGATGTTCCTATCAAATGCCCTGGAACATATAACCTTACGGTTAAGCTTCACCAGAAAGTGACAGGAGAACTTAAAGTAGTAGTAAAAGAGGCATAATATAAATGAATGATAATGATGAAGTTATAAAACGTATACCGCCGCACAGTATTGAGGCGGAACGTGCTGTTATCGGCGCAATGATGATGGATACAGATGCTATTATTACAGCTTCCGAGATTATTACGGCAGATGATTTTTATCAGAAACAGTATGGAGTTATATTTGAGGCTCTGGTAGAACTTTATAAGGATGGTGTAGGTGTTGATCCTGTCACGCTTCAGGAAAAATTACATTCAAAGGAAGTTCCACCGGAGCTTTCGAGCGTTGAGTTTATTGGTGGTCTGATTGGAAGTGTTCCTACCTCTGCCAACATAAAAAACTATGCGGGCATAGTGTACGAGAAATCAATGCTTCGGCGTCTTATTCATGTGACCGAGAAGGTTACACAAAACTGTTATAATGACAGAAATTCTCTTGATGATATATTGGACTCAACAGAAAAAAGTATCTTTAATGTGTTGCAGAGAAGAAGTGGAAGTGCATTTGAGCCGATTAAAGATGTTGTCTTAAGGACTCTTGACAGTATTGAGGAGGCTGCCAGACAGAAAGGGCATATCACAGGTCTTGAGACTGGCTTCAGGGACCTTGATTATAAGACAGCCGGACTGCATAAGTCGGATTTTGTGCTTATTGCGGCAAGACCTGCTATGGGAAAGACAGCCTTTGTACTTAATATTGCAGAGTATATTGCACTTCATACCAACAGTACAATAGCTATGTTCAGTCTTGAGATGAGTAAAGAGCAGCTTATGAAGCGTATGTTTGCAATGAACTCGCATGTTGACTCACAGAAGATAAGAACCGGTAATCTTGAGGATGAAGACTGGGATAAGCTTGTAGGCAGTGTGCGAAGGTTTGGCAGCTCTAATCTGTATATAGATGATACATCAGGAATAACAGCTCCGGAACTTCGTTCTAAATGCAGAAAGCTTAAACTTGAGAAGGGGCTTGATCTTGTAATAATAGATTATCTTCAGCTTATGGAAGGTTCCGGAAAGAGAAAAGGTGAAAACAGGCAGCAGGAGATATCAGATATCTCACGTTCATTAAAGGTTATGGCAAGGGAACTTGAGGTTCCTGTTATCGCACTTTCGCAGTTATCCCGTGCCGTTGAGGGCAGACCTGATAAGAGACCAATGCTTTCTGATATAAGAGAATCAGGTTCGATAGAGCAGGATGCTGATATGGTAATGTTTCTGTACCGTGATGAGTATTATCATCCGGACGAGACAGAGGATAAGGGCATTGCTGAGGTTATAATAGCCAAGCAGAGAAGTGGCCCAATAGGAACTGTTAAGCTTGCCTGGATATCACAGCTTACAAAGTTTGGAAATCTTGCAACAGAAAATCAAAGATAAAGATATAATAAAAAATGCGGTCAGTTTAAAATAAACTGACTGCATTTTTTATCTCTTTTTTGGCGGAACTTCTTACAAAATCCTCATATGAGAAAAATATAAAACCGGAACTTCCTTTTGTACGTCCATATTGTATCTGGCGTTTCAGGATAGAATTACTTTTTGCCCAGTATTTATCGTATATAAGTTTTGCTTCCTTTTTGCTTATTCCTGCACGGTAAGCTGCAAGACCTGTGTAAAGTTTTACATTATCAAGTCTTTTAATGGATGCCCACTGATTACAGATTTTATTGTATGGGGCAGTGTGGTTTCGCTGCGACCAATAGATTTGAGGACATATATAGTCAATGTAACCTGGTGTTCTCATCCATTTTTTAACATCAGAGTAGTATGCACATTTGGAATAAAGGTTGCTTATATATCCGGCAGGACTTATTCCGAATTCACAGTTGCTGTCTATATTTTTTACGGCAGAGTAAGCCATCCTTACAAGGCGGTTTACATTGCTGCGGCGCCAGGCCACTATGCCAAGCGGTGTTTTGTGGTGTCTGCGGCAGCTTTTAACATAACTTCTGTACTCTTTGTAGTCAAAATTCTTTTTGTAGGCTGAACCAAGATTTGGATAGAAATAATCATCGAAATGAATCCCATCCACATTGTAATTGTTTACTATTTCTTTTATTCCATTAGTTATGTAATTTCTTACTGTTGACCTTGCCGGATTGAAATATAATGCACCATCATGTTTAAGTACATTTCTTCGTGTGCTTTTATTCTTTGAATGCATCCATTTGTAAGCATATGAATTTCTGGTAACATATGAAGATTTCATGGACGCATTTGTTATTCTGTAAGGATTTATCCATGCATGAATTTTAAGTCCTCTTGAATGAGCCTCTTTAATCATAATGTCTAATGGGTCAAAACCGGGATTTCTGCCCTGTTTTCCGGAAGCATATGAAGACCATGGGAAATATCTTGAGGAATACATTGCATCGGAAAACATTCTCACATGTACAAATACAGCATTCATCTTTTTGTTAACACAGTTGTCAAATACACGCTGAATATATCTGGTAAAACTTTCTTTTGTGTATCCTTTTGAATTGTAACTTAAGAAAGATATCCATACACCACGGAGTTCATCGTCAGATGCAGTATTGTTAATTACAGTTCCATCTGGTGTATCGTTTGGTACTGAGCTGTCTTGTGTAATTGTTTCAGTTGTTGGTGATTCATTTACTGTTTCAGTCTCATTCGCTGCTTTGACACCGGATATATGTTTTGGTATACCGATTGCTGCAAGCAGCAGTGTAATGCAAAGTGTTATACAAATAATTTTTTTGACATTATAATTTTTCATTGTTATTTTTATCTTTCTAATTTTGATATTTCAATGCTGCACCCACAAAACCTTTAAATAAAGGATGAGGTCTGTTTGGACGTGATTTGAATTCCGGATGAGCCTGTGTAGCGATAAACCAAGGATGTGTTGGAAGTTCACACATCTCAACTATTCTGCCGTCAGGAGACAGACCTGAGAGTAAAAGACCGTTTTTAATTAGCTCATCACGGTAATAGTTATTTACTTCATAGCGGTGTCTGTGACGCTCGTGGATAGTTTCGCTTCCATATAAACTGTATGCTTTTGAATTTTTTTCAAGAACACATGGATATGAACCAAGTCTTAATGTGCCTCCGATGTCTTCAACACCATCCTGTTCAGGCATAAGATGGATTACAGGGTGTGTTGTCTGTGGATCGAGCTCAATGCTGTGGGCATCGTTAAAACCACAGACATTGCGGGCAAATTCAACAATGGCAAGCTGCATGCCGAGACATAAACCAAGAAATGGTATATTGTTTTCACGGGCATATTTTATTGCAAGAAGTTTGCCGTCGATACCTCTGTCTCCAAATCCCCCTGGAACAAGTATTCCGGAAACATCACCAAGCTGTTCTTCTATATTTTCTTTTGTGAGTTCTTCTGAAGGAATCCACTTTATATTAACATTTGATTTGTGTGCAAGACCACCATGTTTAAGTGCTTCTACAACGCTTATATATGCATCATGGAGAGCTGTGTATTTGCCGACAAGAGCAACTGTTACGTCTTTTTCAAGATTTTTGATAGTGTCAACCATTGTCTGCCATTCTGTGATATCAGGTTCTGGACAGTCGAGGTTGAGACGCTCACATACTACATCAGCAAGATGCTCTTTCTCCATTGCGAGAGGTGCTTCATATAATGTATCTACATCAAGATTTTGTAAAACACATTTTGAAGGAACATTACAGAAAAGTGCAATTTTGTCTTTAATGCCGTCCTCTAATTCTCTCTCTGTACGGCATACGATTATATCAGGCTGGATTCCCATACCCTGAAGCTCTTTTACACTGGCCTGTGTAGGTTTTGTTTTCATTTCACCTGATGCGCTGAGATAAGGAATGAGAGTTACATGGATAAGGATAGCATTCTCATGTCCTATATCATGCTGAAACTGGCGGATGGACTCAAGGAATGGCTGGCTTTCTATGTCACCCACAGTTCCTCCGACTTCTATAATGGCAATATGTGTATCATTACAGCCATCATTTCTGTAAAAACGGCTTTTAATCTCATTTGTGATATGAGGAATTACCTGAACAGTTCCACCACCATAATCTCCACGACGTTCTTTGTTTAATACTGACCAGTATACTTTACCAGTGGTTACATTGGATTGTTTGGTTAAACTTTCATCGATAAAACGCTCATAGTGGCCAAGATCAAGATCTGTCTCAGCACCGTCATCAGTTACAAATACTTCTCCGTGCTGAACCGGATTCATAGTTCCCGGGTCAATGTTGATGTAAGGATCAAATTTCTGCATTGTGACTTTATAGCCACGCATTTTTAATAATCTTCCGAGGGAAGCGGCAGTAATGCCCTTTCCTAAGCCTGATACAACTCCTCCTGTAACAAATACATATTTGACAGCCATAGTGGTAGTCCTCCTTTTGATGCTAAAAAAATTATGTCGGTTAATTAATAAAAAAATAATATTCGACCATTATAACTCATAATATAAATAAAATTCAATATTTTTTTGAAAAAAATTAAGCGCCGACGATTCGCAACAGTCCTTATGGAGATATTTCCTTCATAACATAAAAGTTCAGATTTTGTTCACACTATAGTATATTGATTTATATTGTAAGTAGATTTATAATACTATACTAAGGTTAAGAGTTGCTCATATACATAAAAGCAATTTTTGAAACCGGTATTTAAGAAAATAAGGGGGCAAAAAGTTGGAAAATAATAAGAAAGATCCGAAAAAATCACAGAACAGGCGCAGTGTTATATTATGTCTTGCAGTTGCACTTGGCGTATTTCTGATTTTTTCTTTTATGAATAAACAGGTGGAAAAAGCTTCAAATAAAGAGATAAGTTATGACCAGTTTATTCAGATGCTTAATGACAATCAGGTAAAAGAGGTACAGCTTACATCTGACAGAATAAAGATATTCCCGGCTACACAGCGCAATAATCTCTATGCTGTCACATATTATACAGGAATAATCTCAATGGATTATAACCTTGTTGACAGACTTAACAGTGCGGGAGTTAAGTTTTCAAAAGAGATATCAGACAGTTCCTCAGGTATTATGTATATGATAATTACTACACTTGTACCTATACTTTTACTCTGGGGAGGACTTTTTCTTATATTCAAAATGATGTCAAAAGGTTCTGGCGGAGTTATGGGTGTTGGAAAAAGTACAGCCAAAATGTATGTTCAGAAGGAAACAGGCGTTACATTTAAGGATGTTGCAGGTCAGGAAGAGGCTATGGAATCTCTCAATGAGCTTGTAGATTTTCTTCACAATCCACAGAAATATGCAGATATAGGTGCAAAACTTCCTAAGGGAGCACTTCTTGTCGGACCTCCGGGAACAGGTAAGACTCTTCTTGCAAAGGCGGTAGCCGGTGAGGCGGGAGTACCATTTTTCTCGCTTTCAGGTTCTGACTTTGTGGAGATGTTTGTCGGTGTCGGTGCTTCGAGAGTAAGAGACCTCTTTAAGCAGGCACAGTCTATGGCACCCTGTATCATATTTATAGACGAGATAGATGCAATAGGTAAAAGCCGTGACAGTCAGTATGGCGGCGGTGGAAATGATGAGAGAGAGCAGACATTAAACCAGCTGCTTTCAGAGATGGACGGCTTTGATACATCAAAAGGACTTGTAATTCTTGGTGCGACAAACAGACCTGAGGTGCTTGATAAGGCACTTTTAAGACCGGGACGTTTTGACAGAAGAATAATTGTTGAGAAGCCTGACCTTAAAGGTCGAGTTGACATATTAAAAGTACATGCAAAAGATGTACTTATGGATGATTCAGTAGATTTTGATGCTATTGCACTTGCAACAAGCGGAGCCGTAGGTTCAGACCTTGCCAATATGATAAATGAGGCTGCTATCATGGCAGTAAGGGCAGGAAGAAGAGCCGTAGGACAGGCAGACCTTTTTGAAGCAGTTGAAGTTGTAATTGCAGGAAAAGAGAAGAAAGACAGGATTCTTGGAAAAGAAGAGAAACGAATTGTTGCATACCATGAGGTTGGACATGCACTGGTTACAGCACTTCAGAAAAATGCCGAGCCGGTTCAGAAGATAACTATTGTTCCAAGAACAATGGGTTCGCTTGGTTATGTAATGCAGGTTCCGGAGGAAGAGAAATATCTTATGAGTAAAGATGAGATACTCACAAGAATAATTACTCTCTTTGGCGGACGAGCAGCAGAGCAGATAGTATTTAACTCCATTACAACCGGAGCTTCAAATGATATAGAGAAGGCTACATCGCTTGCGAGGGCAATGGTTACACAGTATGGAATGTCTGATAAATTTGGTCTCATAGGTCTCGAATCAATTCAGAACAGATACCTTGATGGCAGGGCTGTATTAAACTGTGGTGATGCTACAGAGGCTGAGATTGACAAAGAGGTTATGAAAATTCTTAAAGAGTGTTACACTAAGGCAGAGGAACTTTTATCCGGTGACAGGGATGCGCTTGATAAACTCGCAGAATTCCTTATTGAGCATGAGACTATAACAGGAAAAGAATTTATGAAGATATTCCGTGAAGTGAAGGGAATAGAAGAGCCGGAAGGTGACAACTATGACGTTCTTGTGCTGGATGTAGATGGTACACTTTTTAATTCATCAAGACAGATTTCTGAGAAGACAGTAGAAGCGATAGAGTCAGCACAGCAGAGAGGAAAGACTGTGGCTATTGCAACAGGACGCTCGATAGCAGGCATAAGAAAGACTGCTTCAGCGATATCGCTTGAGAAGTTTGGTGGTTATGTTATTGCATACAATGGAACTACTGTTATTAACTGTAAGACAGGTGAGTGCGTCTACAATCAGACTATAAATGCTGACCTTTTAACTCCTGTGTTTGAGGCTGTAAAAGGTATGGATATTGCAATTTCTGTTTATAATGATGCAGAGAAGTATGTGCTTATAGGAAATCAGGTAAATGACTATGCAAAGAGAGAGGCAGTATCCTGTGAAGTGGAAGTCAGGGAAGCTAAGGATTTTGTTAAGGAAGTAAAATTCCCATTTAATAAGATAATGCTTAGTGGAAATGCTGAGAATGTAACTAAAGTACAGGAAGTTATGGCTGATAAATTTGGAGACAGATTAAATGTGTTCAGGTCTGATCCTAACTTTGTGGAGCTTCTTCCAAGATATGTGGATAAGGCTGTTGCAGTTGAGAAGCTTATGCGTCATCTCGAGATACGCAGGGATAAAGTTATCTGTATAGGTGACAGTCATAACGATATATCAATGCTTAAATATGCAGGAATGGGAGTTGCGATGGAAAATGCAAGTCCTGAGGTAAAAGAGATTGCAGATTATATTACAGCATCTAATGATGAGGATGGAATTGTAAAGGTTATAGAGAAATTTATGACTGATAAGGAAGATAGTGTGAAAAGAATATCTAATCACTCATAGCAAAGGCTATTTCGTGAAGATATTCTAAATTTCACACCAAAAGAATATCTAATCACTCATAGCAAAGGCTATTTCGTGAAGATATTCTAAGTTTCACACCAGAAAAATGCAAAAACAGCATTTTTCGTTGTTATTTATGCCATATGTTGTAGCATATAGGGATAGTGTGAAGTAGTATAATGTAAAAATATAAATAAGATTATTATAAAAACTTAGAGCTGTTATGCTGGAATTTTTTCAGTGTAATGGTTCTTTGTATTTAGAGAGGAAAAGATAGTGTTTGATTTAGAAGAAGAATTGAAAAAACTTCCTGCAAAACCAGGAGTATATCTTATGCATGACAGGCAGGATGAGATAATATATGTTGGCAAAGCAGTAAGTTTGAAGAACAGGGTGAGACAGTATTTTCAGACGAGCAGAAAAGTTACGCCAAAGATAGCCAGAATGATATCGCAGATAGACCACTTTGAATATATAATAACAGATTCAGAGGTTGAGGCCTTAGTGCTTGAGAACAATCTTATCAAAGAGTATATGCCTAAATATAACACAATGCTTAAGGATGATAAGACATATCCTTTTATAAAGGCTACCATATATGAAGATTTTCCGAGACTTATGTATGCGAGGCAGCAAAAGAGAGACAAATGTAAGTATTTTGGACCTTTTACAAGTGTTGGTGCAGCAAATGACACACTGGAACTTGCGCATAAAATATATAAAATACGTACCTGCAGAAGAGTACTGCCAAGAGATACAGGGAAGGAAAGACCGTGCCTTAACTATCATATAGGACAGTGTGCTGCACCATGTCAGGGAAATATTTCAAAGGAAGAATATGCTGAGAATTTTAAGAAAGCAGTCAGACTTATAGAAGGAGATTACAGCCAGGTCATAGATTATCTGAAAGAAAAGATGATGAAGGCTTCTTCGGAGCTTGCTTTTGAAGAGGCAGCAGGTTATCGCGACCTTATAGAGAGTGTCAAGAAGATGTCGGTTAATCAGAAAGTTACTGATTTTGACGGACAGGACAGAGATATCATAGCGCTTGCAAGAACCAATGAGGATGCCGTAGTACAGGTGTTTTTCATAAGAGATGGAAAGCTTATAGGAAGAGACCATTTTCATCTCAAAGGAATTATGGAGGACAGCAATAGTCAGATAGTGCAGGATTTTGTAAAGCAGTTTTATTCGGGAACACCTTTTATACCATCTCAGATAATGCTTGAGTATGAAATTGAAGAACAGGAACTTATAGAATCATGGCTTAGAGAGAGACGAGGCGGAAAAGTACGCATAGTCGTGCCGAAAAAGGGGCAGAAAGAGAGGCTTGTGGAACTTGCACACAAAAATGCAGCGCTTGTACTTACACAGGATATAGAAAAGATAAAGCGTGAGGAAGAGAGAACCACAGGAGCAGTTAAGGAGATATGTTCATGGCTTGGCATAGATACTGTATCAAGGATAGAGTCTTATGATATATCCAATATAAATGGCTTTCAGTCAGTTGGCTCTATGGTTGTATTTGAGGGTGGAAAACCGAGAAAAAGTGACTATAGGAAGTTTAAGATAAAGACGGTGACAGGACCTGATGATTATGCGAGTATGTACGAGGTTTTGAGCAGAAGATTTGTGCATGGTATAGAGGAGAAGGAAAGTCTTAAAGAAAACGGGATGTCAGATGAATTTGGAAGTTTTACGAATTTTCCAGACCTTATAATGATGGATGGTGGAGCAGGTCAGGTGCATGTGGCAGAAAAGGTTATAAGTGAGCTTGGACTTGATATTCCTGTATGTGGAATGGTAAAAGATGACAAGCACAGGACAAGAGGACTGTTTTTCAGAGAACAAGAGCTTCCGATAAATGTAAACAGTGAAGGCTTTCATCTTATGACCAGGATTCAGGATGAAGTCCACAGGTTTGCGATTGAGTATCACCGTTCACTGAGAAGCAAGGAACAGGTAAAATCCATACTTGATGATATACCGGGCATAGGAGAGCGGAGAAGAAAAGCACTTATGAGAAAATTCCAGTCAATAGATGCAATAAAAAATGCATCGGTAGAAGAACTTATGGACACAGACAGTATGAATCTTAAAGCGGCAGAAAGTGTATATGAGTTTTTTCATTAGCAAAAGATAAATTGTATTAATCAGGGAAGTGACAGTTCAGCCCTTGAGTTTTACATTAGAATTTGATATTTTTATTTCTTTGAAGCTGAACTTATTTAATTTTTCAAAATTGTAATTATAGAAAAGTCATTATTGCAGTATACAGCAGAAAAATAAAAAATTTCATATAGGCTTGTATATCTTGTGAATTTATAGTATATTGGTGTTGTATGATTAAAAAAAGGAGTTGACAAGTTATGCAGCATTTGGTTACAATTTCTCACAGTACAGTAC
>JAFPDA010000047.1 GCA_017425575.1 Lachnospiraceae bacterium
AAGCATCTCTTTTACGCTTGTATCATAACGTGCACTTTCATTTGTAATATCTATAGTCTGTGATAAATGTGTTTCCATCCATACTCATCCTTAGTCTTGTTTTACTATTTTCATGTTATCACGTCAATATTTCCATGTCAATTCACAGAAAGACGGGGATTTTGTGTATATATGTTCTCAAAAGGGACGGGACCAATGTCGTTTAGTTAATCTTTTCGCAATAGGTCGCAATAGGGACAGGGCTTCTGTATCGCCTAAAAACACGATACAGCAAGCCCCGGCACTATTTCTACTATATCGGAAACACTATACAGCATGCCCCGGCACTTTTGCTCAATTATCTTCTTTGGTTCCGATAAGCACCGTCTTTCCCTCAAAGGCAAAACCATACTTCTTTATTCTGTCTTTGGTTATGCCCATCGAAATAAGATCCTGCTCATAATTTTTGCTCTCTATCTGCTCCAAAGCCATCTGCAATGCGCTTTCGAGGGTTTCTTTTTTATCATCACGCACTGCCTTAAACTCAATGATCATTGCATCCCGGTCTCCTTTTGGAATCAGCATAACATCATATCTTCCTCTTCCACTTTCCCTGTTTGATCTAAGGACATAATCCCTTGCAAGCTCAACCATAAGCCCAAGCACAAAACCATGATAAAAGCTTTCTGCCTGTTTCCATTTCTTTCCACTACCTACATCATAAAAACTAAATACTGTCTCTGTGATATCATTCATGCATATATTCATTTCCTCAATATCACCTTTAAGAAATGATTCTATAAAATCAGAATAGTACAATCCTTTATACTTGCTAAACCATCTGCTGATCATATCTCTCAGGAAACGGACTGTCTCACGATTCGTGACATTAAGAGTATATACATCTGTATCATATTCATCAGCTTCTATCTTTTCAACCTTAAGATATCCTGCCGCAAGCATCAGACTCCATATGGCATCATTATCACTGTCAAGCTGAGCAAATACAATATCCTCATTTATTTTAGCATTAAAGGCTTCTCCTTTTATAAGTCCCTCAAGTATCTGTTTGACATTGGCATCTCCCTTTTGCAACAGGCTGTTTATCAGTCCGTTTGAGCTGGTATTTGACCAGTAGCTGTCAATTTTTTTGTTATCCAGATAATTGATGATAGACCATGGATTATAGATATCTGTGTATCTGCCAAAGGTAAAGCCATCATACCATTCCTTTACAGCATCCTTTTGATCAGATAAATCATATTCCTCAAGGGCATCAGACACTTCCTTTTGCGTAAATCCAAAGCAGTCTGCATACATATCCGAGCCTACAGTTACCACCTTAATATGATTGAGGTCAGAAAAGATACTCTCCTTGGATATTCTGGTAATACCTGTAATAATTCCTCTTTCAATATATGGATTAGTCTTAAACAGTGTATTAAACAGGCTTCTAAAAAAAGCTACTGCTTCATTCCAATAACCATTTATCCATGCCTCCTGCATCGGTGTATCATATTCATCTACCAGAATAATTACTTTTTTCTTATAATACCTGCTGATAAAATTTGACAATGAGTTCAATGCATTCTCTGCCACCTTTAATGGCATTTTGGTATTGACAGACTTAAAGTAATCCTTTTCATTATCGCTTAACAGATCTCCCTCCAAAAGATAGCGGTTACTCTCATAAATATCCGAAATCTGCTTGCAGACAGTATAGCTCATGCCATCAAAATCCGTATCCTTCACACCTGCAAAGCTAATAAAAATCACAGGATATGTTCCCTGCAGTTGTCTGTACTTCTCCTCATTCCATATGGAAAGTCCCTCGAATAAGTCTCCCCTGTATGCATATTCATTGGAAAAGAAGCAGTTAAGCATATCCATATTGAGGGTTTTTCCAAAACGACGCGGACGAGTAATAAGCGTCACATCGTCTTTACTTTCCCACCATTCCTTAATAAAATTGGTCTTATCCACATAAAAAACATTTCTTGTTCGAATATTCTCAAAATTCTGTAATCCGATTGCCACTGTTCTTGCCATATTAATCTCCATTTTTGAGCAATTTATTGCGAAGAGGCGACGAGAATCTCAAATTCTCGCAATTTCTTATTACTACATCTCACTGCTGCATCTACCTTCGCAAATACACACACATTACATACAATATGTTTACCGCATATACAAGCCATGAAGCTCTCACTATCGTTGAAGGCTCTGTGTCATATTTTATCTTTATTTTTCTAAAGAGTGCTATTATTACAGGTATGAACGGGATGTAATATCTGCCCTGCACTCCATCTATGGTAAAGCTTACCTGTCTGGTATCCTGCAGGAATATGGTGAATATCATTATCTCAAACAATACCATGACCAGTATGAAGGCTCCTGCCTCAAATCTGTTAAGTTCCCTGTTTTCTTCCTTGTCATGTCTTGCAAATACTGCTGCCAGAAATACCATTATATTAAACATAATAAGATGCCACGGCGTTATCGATTCATTTTTGCTAAGAGATTTGCCAAAGGCTCCAAATATGCTCTGGTCTGTCTCTTCTATCATTGAGTAGAGAATAAAACGAAGCATCTCTACCGGTCTGTCAAGCACATCACTTATCGCATAGTTTCCTTCCATTCGGGCATTCAGTATATTATATATGGTATCATGCTTTAAGAATATCACTGCTGCCACAAGCACCACACCTGCTACTATCAGATATTTTATTTTGTCCTTAAAATCCTGACAGCCTATTATAAGGAATACTGCTGCCACATACATCATCGCATACAGCCCGCCTTTTGCAAATGCCAGCAAAACGGTGAACAGCAAAAGCATCAGCCATTTCTTTATGCTATAGTCTTTTTCTATTGAAAGCCTGATAAGATATGCAAATGCAACGAACATGATTCCAATGGGTATGATATCATAGCCTATAGACACAAAAGACTGCATCATTATCGGATTTAATGAAAATACTGCCAGTGCCTCCCTGCCATAAGGCATCAGCCTGATTGCCTTGACTGTCAGAAAGAGGTAGCAGAAAAAGCCTGCTATCTGCATAAGCCTCAGGATTATCATCATATTCATGCCAAGAATACGACCAAGCACCATTACAAGCAGATATGGCAGATACACTATTGCCTTTGCATTTAGATAAGAAACATGATAGTTGCCTTTTATTACATTATTGTTATATATGGTCTGTCCAAGTGTATAAAAGGATTCATCCAGCTTCTTTATATTTGTACTCGAATAATTCTTCTCATCGCCGCGTATCATGCCATATATGATGTAGGCGTCGCCCTCCTTCATAAGAGAGTAGCCCTGCGCGCCGTCTACGTTATTCCAGTCCGAATGTCCCATCAGCTCATTGGCGCGGTCATATATGGTAACGATGTGGGTGCAGGAGTCATTGGTTGCTCCCGGTGGGAAAAGCACCAGATATATTAGTCCATACAGCATTGCCAGCATAATATACACTTTTACTATATCGGTGTTTTCATAGTCAATGCTGTATACCAGCACTATTCCTGCCAGAAGCACCAGTGATACAAATACAAATACTTTATTTCCAACACCGGTGGTCTTTACTGCATCATATGCCAGTCTGTCATTTTGAATACCTGCCATCAGTCTGCCTTTGCTCTCGTCATACTCAAAGGTTATCTTGAGCCTTACCGGAATATCTTTTACAGTTATGGCAAGTCCTTCCAACTCACTGTACATTTCCCGTTTGTTGCCAAACACACCATGCTCCAGCTCTTCTACTGCATCAGGATTTTTTAAATCATCTGCAAACTGCAGTACTGTCTCTGTCTGCTCTTCACCTTTTTGTATCCTTACCTTTACTTCATCAAGCGTATCCGTAATCAAGGGTACATATATCTTATCCGCAGGCTTCTGCACCAGCATATCGCAGGTATCTCCATTTTCAATAAGTCTTGCCTGCGCTATATCAGCAGTATGATTATTATATTCTGTTTTGATTCTGTTACTTAGAAATGCAAAATAATATATTCCTATAACACAAACTGCCGCAAATAATATCAGTAATAATGTTTTTTCAGGTTTCTTTAATGCTTTGCCCATATTATGCTCCCTTTTTCACTATATTTTCTGCTCACTTTTAACTTTTGCTCAATATTTGTCAGCCCAAATACCGCACAAGTATCTTTTGAAGCACATCTATGTCGATTGGCTTGGTCATATAATCGTCAAATCCGTTTTTGACATATTCTTCTCTTGCACCTGCGACGGCATTTGCCGTCAGCACGACAGTAGGTGTG
>JAFPDA010000048.1 GCA_017425575.1 Lachnospiraceae bacterium
AAAACCCTTGCAAAATAGCTATTTTTCTGTATTATATATAATAGTATTTATTGTGGCTATTTACCCTGTTTAACTTAAGTCACTGTTTTACATGTTAATTTTTTAATAAAGAAAGGAAATATTAGAATGATTCAGGCAAGCAATGTCACTTTGCGTTTAGGCAAAAAGGCACTTTTTGAAGATGTTAATATTAAATTCACTGAAGGTAACTGCTATGGTCTTATCGGAGCAAATGGTGCAGGTAAATCAACCTTTTTAAAGATTATGACAGGCGAAATTGAACCAAGCAAGGGTGAAATCATTATCACACCTGGTCAGAGACTTTCATTTTTAAAACAGGACCATTTCCAGTATGATCAGTATGTTGTTCTTGACACAGTTATAATGGGAAATGAACGCCTTTATGAAATAATGAAGGAAAAAGAAGAAATCTATGCAAAAGAAGATTTCACTGAAGAAGATGGTATCAAGGCCAGCGAGTTAGAAGCCGAATTTGCAAATATGAACGGATGGGAAGCAGAATCAGATGCTGCTACTCTGCTTAACGGACTTGGAATCCCTTCTGATATACATTACAAAACAATGAGTGAACTCCCTGCAAGTGACAAGGTAAAAATCCTTCTTGCACAGGCTCTCTTTGGAAACCCTGATATTCTTCTTCTCGACGAGCCTACTAACCACTTAGACCTTGAAGCTATCCGCTGGCTCGAAGAGTTCCTTATCAACTTTGATAATACAGTAATCGTTGTATCACATGACCGTTATTTCCTTAACAAAGTATGTACACATATCGCTGATATTGATTATGCCAAAATTCAGCTTTATGCCGGTAACTATGACTTCTGGTATGAGTCAAGCCAGTTAATGATAAAGCAGATGAAGGAAGCAAACAAAAAGAAAGAAGAGAAAATCAAGGAATTACAGAGCTTTATCCAGAGATTCAGCGCCAACGCTTCAAAGTCAAAGCAGGCTACATCCCGTAAACACGCTCTTGAGAAAATCCAGCTTGACGATATGAAACCTTCAAGCCGTAAATATCCTTACATCGACTTCCGTCCGGATCGTGAGATTGGTAATGAAGTTCTCACTGTTGAACATCTTTCAAAAACTATTGATGGTGTAAAAGTTCTTGATGATATCTCATTTATCATTGGCCGTGAAGATAAAGTTGCATTTGTAGGAAGCAATACTATTGCTACTACTACTCTTTTCAAAATTCTTGCCGGTGAGATGGAGCCTGATGAAGGAACTTATAAATGGGGTGTAACAACAAGCTTCTCTTACTTCCCTAAAGATAACACAGAACTCTTTGACAAAGATGAGACTATCGTAGACTGGCTTATGCCTTTCTCTCCTGAAAAAGACCCTACTTATGTTCGTGGTTTCCTCGGACGTATGCTCTTCCCTGGTGAAGATGGAATAAAGAAAGTAAACGTACTCTCAGGTGGTGAGCGTGTTCGTGTAATGCTTTCAAAAATGATGATACTTGGCTCAAATGTACTTGTTATAGACGAGCCTACAGCACATCTTGATATGGAGTCAATCACAGCACTCAACAACGGTCTTATAAAGTTCCCTGGTGTAATTCTCTTTACATCACAGGATCACCAGTTCATCCAGACAATAGCAAACCGTATCATGGAGATTACTCCTGGTGGACTTATCGATAAGATTACAACCTATGACGAATATCTTGACAGTGATGAGATGGCACGTAAGAGACAGCTTCTCTCAGTTCAGACAGAGGCAGAAGACTAGATTTTTTATGAAAGGATTTGGATAGAAATGACAAAAATTGATTTTATTCGTGGAGAAATGATGGCTGCTATGAAGGCTAAAGATAAAGAGCGTAAAAATGTACTTTCAAGTCTTCTTACAGCATTAAAAAATGTTCAGATTGATAAGAGAGCTGACCTTACAGAGGAAGAAGAAAATCAAGTTATCTTAAAACTTATCAAACAGACTAAAGAGACTCTTGAGATGACACCTGCTGACAGAACAGACATTATTGATGAGTGTAATTACACCATAAAAGTACTTGAAGAGTATGCTCCAAAAATGATGGATGCTGATGAGATTACAGCAGTTATAAAAGAGGTTCTTGCAGAGCTTGAGATAGAGAAACCTGCTGCTTCTGACAAGGGTAAGATAATGAAAACTCTTATGCCAAGAGTTAAGGGCAAGGCAGACGGAAAGCTTGTAAATGAAGTACTTGGAGCAATGTTCTAATAGGCTGGTGGAGAAAAGTTATGAAAGAAAATGTAATATGGCTTGTTATACCATGCTATAATGAAAAAGAAGTGCTCCCTGAAACATCAAAGCAGCTTCGTGATATAATGCACGGCCTTATAAATAAAGGCAAGATAAGTGAAAACAGCAAGATAGCTTTTGTTAATGATGGTTCTAAGGATACAACCTGGAATATTATAACACAGCTTCACAATGAGGACAGTATTTTCACAGGCATAAACCTTGCACATAACAGAGGTCATCAGAATGCACTTTTGGCAGGTCTTATGACTGCAAAGGATTATGCTGATGCTGCTATATCCCTTGATGCTGATTTACAGGATGATGTAGGAGCTATAGAACAGTTTATAGATAAATTTATAGAAGGAAAAGATATTGTATACGGTGTGCGTTCAACAAGAGCGACAGATACAAAGTTTAAACGAGGAACTGCCCATGCATTTTATAAAGTGATGAACTTTATGGGTGCAGACACTCTTGAAGACCATGCCGATTACAGACTTATGAGCAAAAGAGCGCTTGAAGGTCTTGCACAGTTTAAAGAAGTTAATCTTTTCCTTAGAGGCATAGTACCTATGATAGGCTATGAGACAGATGTAGTATATTATGAAAGACATGAGAGATTTGCAGGAGAATCAAAATATCCGCTTAAGAAAATGATTTCTTTTGCGGTTGATGGTATTACATCCTGCAGTGTTAAACCTATACGAATGATAACTACACTTGGTATGGTTGTATTTTCAGTGAGTATAATTATGCTTATATACTGTCTGGTTGTCTGGATTCTTGGAAAGACTGTTGCAGGCTGGACAAGTATAGTTATCTCTCTTTGGGGGATAGGAGGACTTATACTTCTCTCACTTGGAACTATCGGTGAATATGTAGGAAAAATCTATATGGAAGTAAAAGAGCGTCCTAGATTTATAATTGAGAAAGTACTTTATGAGGAAAAATAAATAACAACAACACAAGAGGCCTTCTGAATTGAAGACCTCTTATAATTTATATAATCATATCTTATTAAATCTTATGCCTCACCCTGTAAAGCATCAAATCCTATCTCACCAGTACGAACTTTAATAACATCCTCTACATCATAAACAAATATCTTACCATCACCAATATTTCCTGTATAGAGAACTTTCTTAGCTGTCTCAATTACTGTTTCAACAGGAATTGCACTTACAACAACCTCGACTTTCATCTTAGGAAGAAGTACTATATCAAGGTCTGCACCACGGTATTTTGTAGTTGTACCTTTCTGTGTACCACATCCAAGTACCTGTGTAACTGTAAGACCCATAACTCCAATATCATTGAGAGCTTCTTTAAGTTCATCAAATTTGCTCTGTTTACACAAGATAGAAACCTTTGTAAGTTTAGGCATATCGCTTGATTTTTCAACAACATTCTTTGTTGCTGCAGGCTTAGGAGTATCTGCTCTCTTAACCTCAACTGCTTTATCCATAGGGATATCTCCTTTAAGCACCTCAACAGAAGCACCTGCTGAGTAAAACATATTTCCAGCTGGCATAAAATCTGCATAAGCTGATGATAAACCATGCTCTGTTGCATCGAGTCCCTGTAACTCCTCTTCTGGAGAAACACGAAGACCTATTGTAGCTTTTATTGCGAAGAATACTACTGTCATAGTAACTGCTGTCCATGCTGCTACTGCTAAAATACCAATACACTGTTTTCCAAGAAGTTCAAATCCACCGCCATAGAATAATCCTTTAAGAGAATCATTTCCAGGTGCTGATGTTGTTGCGAAAAGACCTGTTGCAAATGTACCCCAGATACCATTCATCATATGTACTGCTACTGCACCAACCGGATCATCAATCTTTAACTTATAATCAAGAAGCCATACACCGAATACTACTAAAACACCTGCTACTGCACCGATAACTATTGCTCCAAAACCATCTGTAACATCACAAGGAGCTGTGATAGCTACAAGACCTGCAAGTGACGCATTAAGACACATTGAAACATCAGGTTTTCCATATTTAACCCATGTAAATACCATACAAACTACTGTTGCTATCGCGGGTGCAATTGTTGTTGTAACAAATATAGAAGCTAACTGTTCTACAGATGTTGCTGCTGCACCGTTAAAACCATACCATCCAAACCAGAGAATAAAACATCCAAGAGCACCGATTGTAAGGTTATGACCTGGAATAGCATGAGGTCTTCCAGTTCTCTTACTGAACTTACCAATACGAGGTCCAAGAATTTTGGCACCGATAAGCGCTGAGATACCACCTACCATATGAATTGCACAAGAACCTGCAAAATCGTGGAATCCCATTTCTGCTAACCAGCCACCGCCCCAGATCCAGTGAGCTTCAACCGGATAGATAAGACCTGAGATAACTGCTGAATAAACACAATATGATAAAAATTTTGTTCTCTCAGCCATAGCACCTGAAACAATTGTTGCTGTTGTTGCACAGAATACTAAGTTGAATACAAAATTAGACCAGTCAAAGTTCTTATATGTAGTAATGATATCAAATCCAGGTTTACCGATTAAACCACAGATATCCTCACCAAATAATAAACCAAAACCGATAAGAATGAACATCACTGTACCAATACAGAAGTCCATAAGATTCTTCATAATAATATTTCCAGCATTCTTTGCTCTGGTGAAACCTGCCTCAACCATTGCAAATCCTGCCTGCATCCAAAATACCAAAGCAGCTCCGATAAGGAACCATACTCCAAATATAGCGTCCATAATCAATTCCTCCCTTTTTTTCATATTAATTTCCCAAATATAATCTTGGTTGACTTGTTTCTCTGTCAAATCTTCGTTGTCCGGACGACTTTAATTTTGACGCTTATAAAATAGAAAGAGGCCACGAATAGTAAATACTATTTCGTGACCTCTTTGTCATGTCTATTATTATATACAATTGTTTCCAGTTGTCAACATGTTTTTTTAATTTTTAGGTACAATTTATTAAACATATTATATAACACTTGATTTACACTGATATTATCAGTCCCCACCATTAGTCAATACTGCTACAATTTCACCATTCTTTACATACATCTCACCAAAGTAACTGCCGGTATAATACTTGCCTTTTACACCTTCAATTTCACAATAACAAGGCTCCATGTATTCATCATTCATATACTCAAGTACATTCTTTCTTGTTACTCTTTTATACTTAACACCGTATTTTTCTGAAAATGGAAAACATACATTAGTATAGTAAAATTTACATTTTGGTGATATTTTATATGTAAATTTCTTATTCATAAAATATGGATCATCACTGGCGTGCCATCCTTTTTGTGGACGCAATGTGACTTTTCCATCAGAAAATTTAACTATCTGATACTGTGTTGCACCATCTTTTTTATTAGTGTATTTTGTTAAATGCTTTTTCCCTTTTACAATACTATCTATTGTATATACCTTATCGCCTTCCTTATACTCAAAGTAATCCTGATAGGCATCTGCACTTGCTATAGCAGAATTTACAGTAACTGCACATAAGCTTAGCAACATTACCATAGCTACTATTTTTCTTATTGTCTTCATAAACAAACCTCCTTATAAATTCTCAATTTTACATCAATTTATTTAACCGAAATACCAATCATAACTGTCTCCTGCTCCTGATTACTCCACACAGAATGCGGAATTGTTCCTTTCACCAGAAAGGCCTCGTCCTGATGAATAATTACCTCTTCTTCACCTAACAAAACTTTTGCCTCTCCCTTTGTAACAATAAATAAATGATTATGTTCATGTGTATGCTGTTCCACAGGCCCTCCGCCCTTTAAATTTATATAGGCAATTGAGCCATCTATAATCTGACCGGCATTTTCAAAAAGTTTTTTTGCTTCAAAGTTTACATGATTTGGTGGTCTTATAAATCCCTCTCTCATCATTCTTCCTCCCTCTTATTTTTATGCCCTCTCGGAATCTCACAAAATCAAACACCAAGAAACTCCGAGAGAACATTTTTAGATAATTTTATCACTTATTCATCCAATTATCAAATCCCAAGCACATACAAAATCATATAAAAAATAACAAGTGCTCCATTAGACAATGAACCTATAGTTGGAAATAACGGACGTATATCCTCCTGATGCAGACTTATCCATGCCATTATCAATCCCAAAATACTTATAACAAGACAGAGCATTCCTATAAATCCAACCATTACATCTGCATTTCCACCCTGTCTGCCTGAAATTATACATGCTGCCAGAAATACCCCCACAGATATTATTCCTGCTATAGTTGCAGCTATTCCAAGCACAGGATGTTTCTTATCTGTAAGACGTAACTCTCCCTCTCTCTTCCTTTTTCTCTTTAATGCCATTTTATCCTCACTTCCAAATGTTTTTCTGCGTCACGACTACCTGCCTTTTCTTTTTTTATCACGAATATGTATCACGCACATACCTATCGCAAACATTATATACCCTAAGAATCCACCTGCTGTGTTTAATATAACATCGTCAACATCACATGAACCTGTCATTGTAACAAGCTGTGTAATCTCCACCGCAATTGAACAAAGCATTGTAAGAAATGTCACCTTAAGCACACTTCTCTGTCTATTTGACAATATAGGCAGTACAAATCCAAAAGGCATAAAACATACTACATTGCCAAACAAATTAAGGAGCACATTGAAATCCCCAATTTTTTTCCAGTATCTTATATATCTTTTTATCTCTGCAAATACTGTAAGATTATATCTGTATTCTCTGCTGTTTCCTCTGCCAAGCTGCTCGCTGAAAAACAGAAAATATACCATACACATCAGATATACAATAAATAATCCCCATGATAAAACCCTGATTCTTTTCTTATTCTTTTTATTCACTTCTTTTTCCCATCCCACACATATTTTTAATAAAAACACCAATGTAAAACATTTTGACTTTATAGTACAGTCTCTCATATAAAGTCAAAAAATACAGTGCCGACTCTAATCAGCACTGTATGCTTTTACCAACTGAAATAATTATATAATACATCTTCTTTTTCGTAAAGAGATTTTTATACTATATTTAATGCTATTTTCCCCATATATATTACATTTTAAGCCAAATTATATAAAAGGATTTTTCAGAGGCATTT
>JAFPDA010000049.1 GCA_017425575.1 Lachnospiraceae bacterium
TTCATCAAGCGAAATAGCTAAAAAAACCTTCTTATCCATGGGTTTTATATCTGAATAATTCTGTACATAAGATTTCTTTTCTCCGACAATATATATTCTGTCTATCTCCCCTGGCAAAACAGCACATAAAAGAATATCATCACATACTTTTACTCTTCCAAAATATTCTTTTTCTATTCTTTCTTCAGAAACTTCCGGAAGCTCACCTGTATATTCCACAGGTGACTGAATTTTGCCAAATACAGCTTTTTCATTTTTCTCCATTGATGTACAGTATGACATTATATCGGGTTCAAACTCCCAGGCATTATTATAAGCCTTAGTAATCCCTATGGACGCAAGCTTATCTCCCGTCCCCGTATCAATCTCAACGAGCTGTGAACTGAAATTCTTTTTATCCTGAAGTGCTCCCTCCATGGCGAGCAGCCTGCTGCCGTCTTTGGAATACATTGCACTTCCATGTCTTAATGCTTTATTGACTTCTGTCTTTTCAACTGTCCTGAAGGTTCTTTCTCTTTCATCAACTCTCAGTATCTTTACGCAGGAAGTATCAGAAGCTTCTGCACCATTTTTAATTTTTGACAGATTCTCTGTACTAAACATAAGTATTTCCAATGAATCTTTTGAAACATTTGACACTGTTATATATTCAGGACTCGAACATACAATATCATTATCCTCATTCTTTAAAAGCTGCTTCTGAGCTTCCTGTCCCTCAAAGACCATCTCCGGTGCTATAATCCATTCTGTCCTCTTCTCTTCCCAGTCAATCTTTATAATACTGTGAAGATTTTTGGCAACTATAAATAATTTTCCTTCAAAATATTCAATTCTTGTAATATTTGCCCATTTACCTTTTGTCTTATACTTATTTCCTATAAGACTTTCAAGGCTTACAGATGAGATTACATCGCCTGTATTCATATCAATCTCAAGAATCATATCTGCAAGATATTGTTTGCCTGAAGCTGTAACAATAAAAAGAGAATCTCCATTCTGGGTAATTGCTCTCTCCATCTGATACTCCATAAGGAACGTTCTGTATACCCGTCCCATATAGTCCATCTCGTGGTATCTGCAGGCCTGTATCTCTCCAAATCTGTTCATTATATTGGCTGTCTTGTCTACAAGAAGAAATCTTCCATTTTTAAGTGGTATCATTCCTGTCTTATCCGTCTTGCACTGAAGTGCATATCTTATATCTCCTGCACTGTCAATTGCTATAGGATTAAAGAATACACCGTTTAACAGTATAAAGGAAAAATGTGACAAATTGTTGTCCGGTTTCTTGATGATTGAATTAAGCTTCTCATTAAGTGCTGAAACATAAATATTTATGACTCTGTGCTTTATAACATTTCCAGCCTCATCTATAAGCTGTAAATCTACTGAATTATTCCTTCCCTGGTATAAACCAAGCACAGGGACACGATGCCTTGTCGTATATTCTGTCTCTCCACAAAAATCATCTTCCGGTCTGTTTCCCTTAACGCAGTAACGAACTTTAGTTGTCTTTGAGGAATTAAATAACAAAAGTGCTGTCTGTTTTGCCAGTCCATATGGATTGGGTATTACAAGTATATAGCTGAAGGTATATAGATGTCTGTCGAGAATCCTCTCAAATGCATAATCTCTTACCTGAGATTGAAAACTGCTCTGCATCTCCTTCATAAATGGTGTTCTTATATACTTTTTCTTTCTCTCAAACACCTCTGTCTCATACATTCGGTCAAGTTTATTCAAATCACCCTGACTGTATGTCACTTTTGCTCCATTCCTGACTTCAATAAAATGTTTATCAAAAAATCCCATATTTATCCGCTCCCATCAAAATGGTGAAACAGCCATACATTATAATTTCATTGTAAGCTGAATTCTTTGCTTTTTCAGATCTACACTCATTACTTTTACGTCTACTATATCACCTACACTTACAATATCAAGAGGATGTTTGACAAACTTCTTATCTGAAAGCTCTGATATATGCACAAGTCCATCCTGATGGACACCTATATCAACAAATGCACCAAAGTCTATAACATTTCTTACTGTTCCTTTAAGTATCATTCCCTCTTTTAAGTCTTTCATTTCAAGAACGTCTGTCCTGAGTATAGGAAGTGGCATCTCATCGCGTGGATCTCTCGCCGGTTTTTCAAGCTCTTTAACTATATCCTCAAGAGTTATCTCTCCTATGCCAAGCTTCTCTGCCATAGCCTTCTTATCTTTAATCTTTGCTGCTATACCGTTTGAAACAACAACTGCCGTATCTTTGCCTTTTCGTGAATTATTCTGCTCAGAAACCTCAAGCTTTGCTCCATCTGCAAAAGCTTTTGCAAGCGCGGCACCAAATGCTGTATTTGTATTTTTTACAACAAAGTCTTTTTTCTTCTTCTTTGGCTCCTGCTTCTTCTCTTTTGCCTTCTTTGGCTGCTTTGCTATCTCTGCCTGTATCTTCTTGACATCTTCCATGGTAAGACCTATCTCATCAAGAAGTGCATCGGCAGCATCGTATGATTCCGGATGAACACTTGTGGCATCAAGCGGATTGTCCCCATCCTGTATTCTAAGAAATCCTGCACACTGCTGGTAGGCTTTTGGTCCAAGCTTGGCAACCTTTAAAAGCTGTTTTCTGTTTGTGAATTTTCCATTCTCCTCACGATAGAGAACTATATTTTTAGCTATTGCTTTTGATATCCCTGAAATATACTCAAGCAGAGATGTAGACGCTGTATTTAAATCCACACCTACTTTATTTACACAGTCCTCAACAACACCTGAAAGTGCTTCTGAAAGCTTTTTCTGATTCATGTCGTGCTGATACTGGCCTACACCTATAGACTGTGGATCTATCTTTACTAGCTCTGCAAGAGGATCCTGAAGTCTTCTGGCTATTGAAGCTGCACTTCTCTGTCCCACATCAAAGTTAGGAAACTCTTCTGTTGCAAGTTTGCTTGCAGAATATACAGAAGCTCCTGCCTCGTTTACAATAATATACTGAACAGGCTTTTTTATCTCCTTAAGCATATCTGCTATTATCATCTCTGACTCTCTTGAAGCGGTTCCATTTCCAACTGAAATAAGAGAGATATCATATTTATCAATAAGCGCCTTAACTACTTTCTTAGTCTCTTCAACTTTGTTCTGTGGCTCTGTTGGATATACTACAGTTGTATCAAGAACTTTTCCAGTGCTGTCTACCACTGCAAGTTTACAGCCTGTACGGAATGCAGGATCCCAGCCAAGTACATTTCTTCCGGCAATCGGAGGCTGCATAAGAAGCTGTTCAAGATTCTTTCCAAATACTTTTATTGCTCCGTCTTCAGCTTTCTCAGTAAGTTCATTTCTTATCTCACGCTCTATGGCCGGTGCAATAAGTCTCTTATAACTGTCCGCTATTGCTGCCTTTAATATATCATTTGTATTTGGATTGTCTTTTGTAATAACCTGCTTCTCAATATATCTTAAAATTCTCTCTTCCGGAGCTTCCATCTTAACAACAAGGAACTTTTCTTTCTCTCCTCTGTTAAGTGCAAGTACCCTGTGCCCGGCTATCTTATCAATGCGCTCTTCAAACTGATAGTACATCTCATATACTGACTGCTGTTTCTCATCCTTTGCAGCTGATAAAATCTTTCCCTCTTCAAATGTCGCATTTCTGATATACATACGATACTGTGCATTATCTGATATAATCTCAGCAATTATATCCATCGCTCCTGCAACAGCTTCAGATGCATCTTTCACTTCTTTTTCTTCTGAGACAAATGCTTCTGCAAGCTTTTCAATACTCTCAGAAGTTTCCTGGGCAATAATTATATCTGCAAGCCCATCAAGTCCTTTTTCCTTCGCAATAGTAGCTCTTGTTCTTCTCTTTGGACGATATGGTCTGTAAAGGTCATCAACAACAACCTGTGTCTGTGCATCAAGAATCTGTTTCTTTAATTCTTCTGTGAGTTTTCCCTGCTCCTCAATACTTGCAAGAACCTGTTCCTTTTTCTCCTCAAGATTCCTTAAATAAGCGAGCCTCTCACTGAGATTACGAAGCTGCTCATCATTAAGTGAACCATGAGCCTCTTTACGATATCTTGCAATAAAAGGAATTGTATTTCCCTCATCAATAAGTTTTATTGTTGCCTCAACCTGCCAGAGTCCTATAGAAAGCTCCTCTGCAATTTTTTTAGATATATCCATGTAAACCTCCAGATTTTATTTTGATCAATTTTATATAAACGAAATGCGACTATAAAAATAGCCGCATTTTGTTTATATGGTTTTATAATTATGTTTTTTTCCGCGACAACTCTTTTAATTATTTCTCTAATGCAAAAGCATCATGTACAGCCTGTGCAGCAGCCTCTGTATACTTCTCATCAACGAGAACTGTTACACGAATCTCAGATGTTGAAATCTGACGGATATTTACTCCTGCATCATAGAGAGCCTCGAACATCTTTGCAGCTACTCCCGCATTTGACATCATACCGGCACCTACGATAGATACTTTTGCTACATCTGTAGTAACAGTTGTCTTCTCACATTTAAGACTTGTGTTTGCATGTCTCTCAAGAGTCTCCATTGCTACATCTGCCATATCCTCTGTTACTGTGAAGCTGATGTCCTGTGTTCCACCATGCTCTACTGACTGTAAAATCATATCTACATTTACATTATGATTTGCAAGATGCTGGAATAACTTAAATGCAACACCCGGCTTATTCTCAAGACCTTCTACTGCTATCTGAGCCACGTTCTTATCTGTTGCAACACCACTAACTAACATCTTCTCCATTTTACTTTCCTCCTTAACGATTGTTCCTTCACTTGTATTTAAACTTGAACGTACTACCAACTGTACGCCGTATTTCTTTGCCATCTCTACTGAACGATTATGAAGCACGCCTGCACCAAGACTTGCGAGCTCAAGCATTTCATCATATGTTATTTCCTCAAGCTTGCGGGCCTTTGGAACAACACGAGGGTCTGCTGTATATACACCATCAACATCTGTATAAATCTCACATGCATCTGCATGAAGTGCTGCTGCAAGTGCAACTGCTGTTGTATCAGAACCACCTCTTCCGAGAGTTGTAAGGTCATCATATTTATTTATACCCTGGAAACCAGTGATAACTACAATCTTACGATTATCAAGTTCGTTCTTGATTCTCTCTGTATCAATTCTCTTAAGTCTTGCATTACCATAATCTGCTGTTGTGTGCATTGCAACCTGGAATGCATTCATAGATACTGCTGGAACTCCAAGCGAATCCATAGCCATAGCCATAAGTGCAACTGATGTCTGTTCTCCTGTTGTAAGAAGCATGTCAAGTTCTCTGCGAGAAGCTTTTGGATTGATGTCTTTTGCCATATCAAGCAATACATCTGTCTGTTTTCCCATAGCAGATAATACTACTACTACCTGATTTCCTTTTTTATAGTCCTCGATACAACGCTTTGCTACATTGAAGATTCTCTCCTTGTTTGCAACTGAAGTACCGCCAAATTTCTTTACTACTAACATATTATCCTCCAATCAAAATGTTTTTCTGAAAACATCGTTACTATTCACAGCCGATTTATATCAAACAGTTTCAAGTAATTTGCTCATAAGAGTATATCCAAGTTCTACTACATTGCCACTTTTAACAGCATCTGCTTCATTATATAACCATGAAGCATTTTTATCAACTCTGCTGTCATAAAGTATGTATGGAACAGGATTTGATGTATGTGTACGACATGCAATAGGTGTTGGATGATCCGGCATAAGAAGCAGTCTGTAATCCTCACCGGAAGCATCCATTTTCTTAATCACTGTATCAAGTACACGACTGTCAAGGTACTCTATAGCCTTTATCTTACGCTCAAGACTTCCCTGGTGTCCCATCTCATCCGGAGCTTCCATATGAATATATACAAAATCGAAGTTATCCTCAAGAAGAGCCTTTACAGCAGCATCAGCTTTTCCTTCCCAGTTTGTCTCAAGTGTGCCATCAGCGCCCTCTACTTCAATATTATGCATTTCGGCACCAACTGCGATTCCTTTTAATAAATCAACAGCAGAAATCATTGCTCCCTTTTTGCCATACTTGCTCTCAAAACTGTCAAGTGCCGGTCTTGTTCCAGCACCCCAGAACCATATTGAATTAGCTTTATTCAATCCTTTCTTTGCTCTCTCCACATTTAATGGATGATTGTTAAGGATATCATAACTCTTCTTCATCATTTCGCGAAGTTTTTCATCCGCAGGAAGATATTCACCTATAACTCTTCCAAGTACATCGTGTGGTGGAGTAAGTTCCACTACCTGACCTTTATCCCATATTGTAAGATGACGATAGCTTGTTCCAAGATAGAACTTATATATATCACTGTTTAATTCCTTCTGAACAGCTTCCATAAGAACTGCTGCATCTTCTGTAGATATCTCACTTGAACTATGATCTATAATTGTTTTTTCCTCGTATGGAAGCTCATCATCAGATACTGTCACGATATTACAACGGATAGCAATATCTGTGTCTTTCATAGGGACTCCTATACTAAGCGCTTCAAGCGGAGAACGCCCTGTATAATATTTCTTTGGATCATATCCAAGAACGGCAAGATTTGCTGTATCACTGCCTGGCTTCATTCCCTCCGGGATAGTATGCGCAAGACCAAGTTCAGCCTTTGGCGCGATGCTGTCCATTGCAGGTGTCTTTGCGTACTCAAGGGGGGTCTTGCCACCTATTTCATCAATAGGTTCATCTGCCATTCCATCTCCCAAAACTACAATGTACTTCATTTTCTTCCTCCATTCTATGCATCAAAACGAATTTTATTTATTACATTTCCTAATTTTTCTGATGCTGCATTGTATGCTGACTCTGTGATTACTTCTGTAACAAATGCATACTCGTCCTCGTATCCTGCATCAACAGGTGTAACTTTTCCAAATGCATCTGCAACTTTCTGCTCGTTCTCACTCTTTGAGCCTTTTACTCTCACAAAGAATTTGGACTCAACATCACCGATAGGCATAAGTGAGAGTTTATCAGCTTCCCATATTACATTTATATTTATGCCTGTGTGTTTTGCTGCTTCCATAATATCAGAAACTACTGCACTTGCTGTCGCAAGCTTTCCTGCACCCTGACCATAGAACATTACATCTCCAACCATGTTTCCTTTTACAAGAATAGCGTTGAATACTCCATCAACACTATACAATGGATGATCTGCTGTGATAAGTTTTGGTGCAACCATAGCACTTACCTTGTCTCCAGTCTTTTTGCTTGAACCAAAGATTTTCACCTTTGCTCCCATTTTCTTAGCATAGTTAATGTCTCTATCTGTAATCTTTGTGATTCCCTCTGTATATATATCTTCAAA
>JAFPDA010000050.1 GCA_017425575.1 Lachnospiraceae bacterium
TGAATACACATCAAGATTTTTTTCATCAATGTATTTTTGATATGTCGTCGCCATATAGAACAATGCTCTTACTATAATATTCACTGTCCATGTTGACTGACATTCTGCCAGAATAATATACTTGTCTCCAACTCTAAATCCCAAATCGTTATACAAGTTATCTACAAAGATGTTATTAATTGTAATGTCTTTTAAATCATTCTCTGTAACCTCTGTATCTTCCGGATGTAATACTTCATACAGTTCCAAAAGATATTTGGGAATCTTAAATAAATCAGTAAATACACTGTCACGTAATGTCTTTTTTACTATATCTTCCATATAATCCCCTCTTTCTTTTATCTTATAATACTCTGCAACTTAAATCAACCACTAACGCCCAATAAACATTCGTTCGTTTTACTTTTAAAATATAATCCTGCAACCTGTATAAAACATATTGCAGGATTTGTTACCTTTGCTATCTAATATAGATTTTAACAGACATATGTGATAAAGTCAATGTTTTTCTGTTATTTTTAAGATTTTTCTACTGCTCAAAATACCTGTCTACAAATTCTTTCAAACCACTCACGCATCCGTTCACAGAAACTATTTGCCGCCGATATAAATGAATTGATGCTCACAGGTGTGTATTCTCCACAGCTTTCCAAATTTTCCTTATACTGTATAAACAATTCCTTAGTCAGTTCCCTTCCATCCAGAAAATCTTTTAGTTTATGTATATCTCTCACATATTTATCAATTGTCTGCTTCCTTTTTTCTTCCCTTATAATAATTTCCCTGTATTCTTCTATCCGCTCCTCTGATACAATCCTGATTTCCTGTAATCTTTTGTCTGTCATAATAAATACCTGTCTTTCTCAATTGTTTATATATATTATACATAGATATACACAGACACAAAAAAGAGCAGACATTTTGCCTGCTCTTTTTTACAAACTATATTACGAATACCAGAATATAAAATCCTGATTTAAAAACTTCAAGGCTGAACCTTCCATTTACTCCTCAAATCTCACTGCTATAGAATTTGCATGTGCCGTAAGCTTCTCAGCCTTTGCAAAATCCTCAATATCTTTATGTATAAGCTCAAGAGCTTCTTTTGAGTATGATATTATACTTGATTTCTTAATAAAATCATCAACTGAAAGTGGTGAGAAGAACTTTGCTGTTCCATTTGTAGGAAGTACATGGTTAGGACCTGCAAAATAATCTCCGAGAGGCTCACTGCTGTACTCTCCAAGGAAGATAGCTCCTGCATTTTTGATTCTTGTCATTGTGTCAAATGGATTTTTTGTCACGATTTCAAGATGTTCTGAAGCGATTTCATTTGCTGTATCTATGGCAGCTTCCATACTGTCTGCTACAAGTATGTAACCATAGGAATCAAGCGATTTCTGTATAATCTCTTTTCTCGAAAGAACTTTTACAAATCCGTCAACTTCTTCTGATACTTTCTCTGCAAGTTCCATACTTGTTGTGATAAGGATTGCTGAAGCCATCTCATCATGTTCTGCCTGTGAGAGAAGGTCTGCTGCCACATATCTTGGATTTGCTGTCTCGTCTGCAAGCACAAGAATCTCGCTAGGTCCTGCTATAGAGTCAATACTTACATGACCATAGACTGCCTTCTTTGCAAGCGCAACAAATATATTTCCAGGTCCTACAATCTTGTCAACCTTTTTGATGCTCTCTGTTCCAAAAGCAAGAGCTGCTATTGCCTGCGCTCCACCTACTTTGTATATCTCATCAACACCAGCCTCATTTGCAGCGACAAGTGTTACAGGGAATACTTTTCCATCTTTTCCGGGAGGTGTTGTCATTATTATCTTTTCTACACCGGCAACCTTTGCAGGTACAATGTTCATAAGAACTGAAGATGGATATACAGCTTTTCCTCCTGGTACATATACACCTACTCTTGAGAGCGCTGAGACCTTTTGACCAAGCATAGTTCCGTCAGGCTTGCTGTCAAACCAGCTGTAACGCACCTGTTTCTGATGATAATCTCTTATATTTACAAGAGCTTTTCTTATTATCTCAATAAGTCTGTCATCAACCTGTGAATACGCCTCTTCAATCTCTTCTTTTGTAACCTTAAATGTATCTGTGGTAATCTTTACACCGTCAAATTTTTCAGTGTACTCAAAGAGTGCCTTGTCTTTATTTTTCTTTACATTTTCAATAATGTCATTTACTGTACTCTCAAACTCACCATACTGATTAGGACTTCTCTTAAGTAAATTTTCAAGTATATTATCACGTTCTTTTTCTGTAAGATTTACAATTCTCATTTTTTGTCTCCTTTCTGACTAGTATAATGAAAATTAAATACCTACCATATCTGCGCAGAATATTTTTTATCCTGTTCTATCAGGAAAATAGGCAAGTGATATGGTGTAGTTAATTTAAAATCGTTATACTAGTTTTAATCCTCTGGAATAACCTTTTTAAGGTCATGTATAAGCTTTGTTATACGCTCATGCTGCATTTTCATACTCACTTCATTTACAACAACCCTTGCTGAAAGAGGACATATCTCCTCAAGAACCTCAAGACCATTCTCACGAAGTGTAGAACCTGTTTCAACTATATCGACTATAACCTCTGAAAGTCCTACGATAGGAGCAAGCTCTACCGAGCCATTAAGCTTTATTATCTCTACTGTCTGGTGTTTGCGGTTATAGAAATAATCTTTGGCAATACCAGGATATTTACTTGCAACTCTTATAAATGAACCGTCGTTAAGCTGTGCTTTTGCACTCTCAGGTCCTGCCACACACATACGGCATTTTCCAAAGTTGAGGTCTAATACTTCATAAAGTTTTCTTCCAGCCTCAAGAATAGTGTCTTTTCCCACAACTCCTATATCTGCCGCACCAAGTTCAACATATGTAGGTACATCTGTAGCCTTTGAAAGAAAGAATTTAAATCCAAGCTCCTCATTTACAAAAATAAGTTTTCTTGTCTTCTCATCCTTCATTTCTTCACAGGTAATCCCAATCTGTTCAAGAAGACCAAGTGTATGCTTTGCAAGTCTTCCTTTTGCCAATGCAAATGTTATGTATTTCATAATCTACCTCTTATTCTACTTTATCCTTTTGATGTTATGTTCACAGAAATATATAAAATTATTTATACTCTTCCATTCCATTTTCACTAATAAAAACAATCTTATCAAGTTTTGCCCGCTGTATGTAATTTTTATAATCTTCGATATCTTTGCGTGATGATTTGCGCATAAGCTGTACTTTTTCGCCTGCTTTTCTAAGTTCTTCTGCCTTCTTTATAGCCTTTTCAATACAATCTGGTGTATAAAGAAGCAATGTCCCTGAAAGCACTGAATCATCAACCAGCTTCTGACGTGAAAGAGCTATCATAAGCTGGTCTATAACTATCGCAAGACCAATGGCTGGTGCATTCTTTCCAAACTGGCTTACAAGTCCGTCATAACGTCCACCGGTTGCAACTGCCTCACCATTTCCATAAGTATATGCCCTGAAAATAACTCCTGTGTAGTAGCTATATGTGCTTATCATACTTAAATCTATTGTAATATAATCTGAATATCCGTATGTCTGAAGAATCTTTTCAAGTTTAACAAGACGGTCAAGGGCTTTATGCACTCTCTCGCTCTTTGAACGTGACTCCACAAATTTAACTGTCTCCTCGAGATTGTTAAGCATCTCTGGCATTTTAAGAAAAATCTCTTTGAGTTCTTTTGAAACTGTGAGCTGGTCAAGCATATCCTCTACAGCAAAGAAATTCTTTATCTCTATGAGCTTCTGAAGTTTTGCTACATCACTGTCTGAAAAACCTGCTTCCTCCACAAGACCTCTGAAGAAATCTGCATGTCCCACTTCAAGCTGGAACTCTTTAAGACCACTTTTTAAAAGGCTTTCCACAGTAATTGCAACCATCTCTGCATCTGCATCAGAGCTGTCATCATTCATAAGCTCAGCTCCTACCTGTGTCACTTCCTGAAGCTTTCCTTTATACTGGCCAACATTTACAAATGTATTTGCTGTGTAGCAGAGTCTTATCTGCATATCCTCATCCCTGAAATACTTTGCAACGCATCTTGCTATTGAAGGTGTAACGTCAGGTCTTAAGACAAGTGTATTATTTGATCTGTCAAAGAATTTAAACATCTCATTCGATGCAACTGAACCACGCTCTTTTTTAAAAATATCAAAATATTCAAATGTAGGAGTCTCAATATCCCTGAAACCATATGATGAAAGTATCTGATGCACATTGGCCTGAACCTCAAGCTTGTTGGCACATTCAGCCCCATATGAATCCTTTACACCACCCGGAGTGTGCAAGATATCACCATTATCCAATTCTGTGTATATATCCTGTATCATCGATTTTTCCTCTTTTCTATTCTAATAATTTATTTATCAATTACTGGTAAAGACTTGTAGTACTTTCTTCCTTTGGAGAATATCCCTTTGCACGAAGCGCATCTATTATCTGCTGCTTATGCTCATGACCAAAAGCCTCAAGTGTTATCTTAAGCTCAACGGCTGAATTTCTGTTTATGCTTACAAACTGGTTATGCTCAAGTCTGATTACATTTCCCTTCATCTCAGCTATTACATTTGCAACGCTTACAAGCTCGCCTGGTCTGTCCGGAAGAAGTACAGATATTGAAAATACCCTTCCTCTCTCTATAAGACCATGCTGTACAACTGATGCAAGTGTAATTATATCCATATTTCCACCGCTGAGTATTGATACAACTTTCTTATCTCTGCATTTGAGATGCTTAAGTGCCGCAACAGTAAGCAGTCCTGAATTTTCAACAAGCATCTTGTGATTTTCCATAACATCCAGAAAATTAACGATAAGTTCATGGTCCTCGACTGTTATTATATCATCTATATTTTTCTGTATATATGGAAGCACTACATCTCCCGGTGTCTTTACCGCAGTACCGTCTGCTATTGTATCAACGCCAGGCAGAGTAACAACCTCTCCTGCATTAAGTGATGCCTTCATACATGCAGCTCCTGCCGGCTCTACACCGATAACTTTTATATTTGGATTAAGCAGTTTTGCAAGTGTTGATACTCCCGCTGCAAGTCCGCCGCCACCTATAGGAACAAGTATAATGTCAACTGTAGGAAGTTCTTTGAAAATTTCCATTGCAATGGTTCCCTGACCTGTTGCAACAGTCTCATCATTAAACGGATGAACAAATGTAGCTCCTTTTTCCTCTGCTATCTTAAGTGCATGCTGGCATGCCTCATCATATACCTGACCATGAAGCACTACTTCTGCACCATAGCTTTTGGTTCTGTTTACCTTTAACAAAGGAGTAGTTGTAGGCATGACTATCGTAGCCGGAACCCCATATATTTTTGCAGCATAGGCAACACCCTGGGCATGATTGCCGGCAGAAGCAGTGACAAGACCTTTCTTTCTCTCTTCTTCTGATAAAGTGCTTATCTTATAATAGGCACCTCTGACCTTGTAAGCACCTGTATACTGCATATTTTCAGGCTTAAGATATACCTTATTGCCTGTCTGTGCAGAAAAATACTCACTATAAATAAGATTTGTAGGAAGAACTACCTCTTTAACCTTCTCGGATGCCTCCTCAAATTTGTCTAATGTCATCATCTATACTCATTCCCTTCTAATTTAATCTGCCTTCTTTTCAAATAAAGCATCAACAAATGAATTTGCATCAAATTTCTGTAAATCATCTATATGCTCACCAATACCAATATATTTTACAGGAATATTCATCTCTGACTGTATAGCTATAGCGATGCCACCCTTAGCTGTTCCATCAAGTTTTGTAAGGATTATACCTGTTATATCCGCAACTTCATTAAACTGTTTTGCCTGTGCAAGAGCATTCTGGCCTGTTGTTCCGTCAAGTACAACAAGCGTCTCTCTCTTTGCCTGTGGAAATTCCCTGTCAATTATCCTGTTTATCTTTTTAAGTTCTTCCATAAGATTTTTCTTATTATGAAGTCTTCCGGCAGTGTCACATATAAGTACATCTGCATTTCTCGCCTTAGCTGCATTTACAGCATCAAATACTACAGAAGCAGGGTCGCCGCCTTCCTGTCCTGATATAATCTCGACTCCGGCTCTGTTTGACCACTCTGTAAGCTGCTCAATGGCTGCTGCCCTGAATGTATCTGCTGCCGCAAGCACAACTCTCTTGCCCTGACTCTTCATCTGTCCTGCAAGCTTTCCTACAGATGTAGTCTTTCCAACTCCATTTACACCTATAAGCATAATAACTGACTGCTGATTTTCAAAATCATAAGCATCTTCAGAGACTCTCATCTGCTCCTTTATCGAATCAATAAGAAGTTTCCTGCACACCTCTACTTCTTTTATCTTCTGCTCTTTTACTTTTTCCCTAAGATTTTCAATTATCTTTTCTGTTGTACTTACACCTATATCGGCCATTATAAGCACTTCCTCAAGTTCCTCATAAAAATCTTCATCTATTTCTGAAAATCCATTAAAAATAGAATCAATTCCTGCGACAAACGTATCTCTTGTCTTTGTAAGTCCACTTATTAACTTTCCAAAAAAACCTTTCTTTTCCTTCATATATTTCCTCATTTCTAATTATTTTACTCAAATATTTTTCGTTTAATCCAGTTCTTTTTCATCCAGAAGATTTACTGATACCAGAGTTGAAACACCTTTTTCCTGCATTGTTATACCATATAAGATATCTGCCGCATTCATCGTTCCTCTTCTATGGGTTATAACAATAAACTGTGTATCCTTTGTAAGTCTGTGAAGATAATCAGCATATCTGTAAACATTTGAATCGTCAAGTGCCGCCTCTATCTCATCCAGCAGACAGAATGGAGATGGCTTTAAACTCTGTATCGCAAAAAGAAGCGCTATTGCTGTAAGTGCTTTTTCCCCTCCGGAAAGCTGCATCATATTCTGAAGCTTCTTTCCCGGTGGCTGTGCAATAATTGTAATACCTGCCTGAAGAATATCCTCTCCCTGCACAAGTTCAATAGTTCCTCTTCCTCCGCCAAACAGTTCTTTAAACACACCGTTAAATCTGTTTTTTATCTCCTCGAACTGTTCCTCAAACTGTATCCTCATCTCACTGTCAAGTTCTTTGATTATACCTACAAGCACATCTGCTGCCTCTGTGAGATCTTCATGCTGAGTCTTCAAAAGATTGTATCTGTCAAGCACTTCTTTATACTGCTCGATAGCATTTACATTTACATCTCCAAGTGACTTTATCTGTGCCTTGAGCTCTGAAATTCTTTTTTTGATTTCATTATAGTCAAGACCATTGTCAACTCTGCTCTCCCTGGCACCATTATATGTTATCTCATACTGTTCCCACATATAATCAATAAATGAATCTATCTGGCCTGCAAGTTTTTCTCTCTGGTTCTCAAGACGGAAACATTCTTTTTCAAGTTCACTTATCTCTTTAGAAAAGCCTTCTCTTTTCTCAAGAAGCATTTTATGTTCTGCAGAAGTTTTATCTCTCTTTTCTCTCTGGTCTGCAATGCTCTTTTCAAGCTCTTTAATAGTCTCCTGTATCTCAGAAATTTTCTGTTTCACATTTACTATCTCAGCTTTTTTCTCCTCTATAAGCCTGTCCACTCCCTCACTGCTCTGAGTTGCATTTTCAAGCTCTCTTTCCTCATCCTGTTTTTCTTTGGTTATTCGCTTTATATTTTCAAGCAGGAACTTGCCATTCTGCTTTAAGGCAGTAACTTTTACAATCAAAGATGAATTATTTTCTGAGATATCAGTCTCATTCTGTTTCTCATTATAAAGTTCTGTGTTTAGTTTTTCAACTTCATCAGAAAGAGCCTTATTATTATCCTCACTTTCAGAAAGTTTTTCTGCTATCTTATCCATAGACAGTTTAAGTTCTGCATTCTTAGACTCTATTTCTTTTGCCTCAAAATGTATAAACTCTAATTTCTGATTATTGCTTTCAATATCAGATACAGCTCTGTCATAATTAAGTTTTGAAGTATTCTGCTTAATAGTAAATTCCTGTCTGAGTTTATTATTCTCAGCAATATCCCTCGAAATACTGTTTTTCTCCCTGGCAAGTGCAGACATTTCCTCTGACACATCCTGAAGTTTTTTCTTAAGCATCTGCACACTCGCCTCAAGAGTTTCTATTTCTCTTCGACGTCCAAGCAGGTTATTGTTATTCTTAAATGCACCACCTGACATTGCACCACCGGGATTTATCAAATCTCCTTCTGTAGTAACAAGCCTCACCGTATGGTGATACTTGTTTGCAAGGACAATGGCATTGTCGATATTGTCAACAACAATAATCTTACCAAGCAGATATTCTATAAGTCCCAAAAAGCGGTCATCTGTTTCTACAAGTGTAGAAGCCATTCCTATGACACCTTTCTGCGACAAAATATCACTGGACTGATTTACTCTTTTTGCCTTTACATTTGTAAGCGGCAGAAATGTAGCTCGTCCAAACCTGTTTTTCTTCAGATATTCAATCATATCCTTGGCTGTATGCTCATTGTCAGTTACTATATTCTGTATACTTCCGCCAAGCGCTGTCTCAATCGCAAGCTCATATTCTTTTTTTACTTTGATTATATCAGCTACAACACCTATTATCCCGGCATTTTCACTTTTCTTTTCCATAACCCTTTTTATACTCTGGCCAAAACCCTCGTATCTCTCAGTCATGTTTTTAATCGAATTAAGTTTTGAATTTTCTATGTGGAATTTCTGCTGGATTTCCCTATGCTCCTGCTCAGCTTTTTCACTTTTTTTATCTATGTTCTTTACAGCTTCAGCATACTCCTGACTCTTTCTGTCAAGCTCATTTAATTTCTCTGACGCCTCTTCAAAAATACTTTTCTGAAGTTCCATAGTCTCTGTGAGAATTGATGCCTCTGATTTATTTTCAAGCACACGCTTTGTAAGCTCCGCCTTTCTGATATTATTCTGCTCTATCAGTGTCCTGAAACGCTGTTCCTCAGTCTTTATATCAGAAATTTCATTCATAGAATTAAGCATCTGTCTCTTTAAGGCTTCTATCTGATTTTCCAGTTCTTTTCTCTTTCTGGCATTTGCTTTTGCAAGCTCAGAATTTTCACTCTGAACTGCATTTGCATTTGCAATTTCAAGCTCATTGGCTTCTATCTTTTTCTGACATGAAGCAAGTTCTTTCTCAAGCTCTTTAATCTTTGCATTATGTATTGATATCTGCTCTCTGTAATGTGTCTCATTCTGCTTTATTGTGTTTATCTGCTCATTAAACACTTTTATATCATTTTCATATGTGTTAAGCAACATTCGGTCTCTCGATATCTCGTCAACATCGTTTTCAAGCTTATGATTGCACTCCTCAAGAACACGCTCAAGTTCATCATAGGCGAGTTTTCCCTGCTCAAATTCTTTTGTCGCATTTGCAAGGTCTGTATCTGCAATCTCCTTTTTCTGCTCTACCGCCTTTATCTCTTCGTTTATTCTGTCATACTCAAAAACAAACAGATTAATATCATGACTCTTTAATTCTTCCCTGTATTTGAGATATTCCTTAGCTTTACCAGCCTGTCTCTCAAGAGGCTCTACCTGTTTTGTAAGTTCAGACAGAATGTCTTCTATACGGACAAGATTCTGCTTCTCTTCCTCAAGATTTTTTTCTGCTGCTGCCTTTCTTCGTTTATATTTTACTATTCCGGCAGCCTCATCAAAAAGTTCTCTCCTCTCCTCAGGTTTTCCACTGAGAATTTTGTCAATCTGTCCCTGTCCGATTATAGAATAGCCTTCTTTTCCGATACCTGTGTCAAACAAAAGCTCCTGGACGTCTTTGAGACGGCATGATGCACCATTTAAAAGATACTCACTCTCTCCTGACCTGTATACACGACGGGCAATCTTAACTTCCTCATAAGGAACATCAAGCTTATGATCCTCATTACTTATGGTAATCGCTACATAAGCATATCCGAGAGGCTTTCTCATCTCTGTTCCTGAGAATATTACATCCTCCATCTTCATACCACGAAGCTGTTTTGCACTCTGTTCACCAAGCACCCATCTCACTGCATCTGCAACATTACTTTTTCCACTTCCATTTGGTCCAACTATGGCAGTTATTCCATCATGAAATTCAAAAATAAGTTTGTTGGCAAATGACTTAAAGCCATGCACTTCAAGACTTTTTAAATACATTAATTATCTCCTACTCTGTTTTTCCCTGACTCCCAATTTAAGAATCGCCTGATAAGCAGCAGACTGTTCCGCCTTCTTTTTTGTTCTTCCTGTAGCTGTTGTAAGCTGTTCTCCATTTATATTTACAGCAACAGTAAATGACTTGTCATGATCCGGACCTTCTTCTTTCAGAAGCTCATAAGACATATCAAGATGATCACTCTGAACAATTTCCTGCAAAAGTGTCTTGCTGTCATAAAACAGTTTTTTATTCTCTATATCTTTAAGAATGTGTGCATGTATATATTTTTTTGCATTTTCAAACCCACCGTCAAGATATACTGCTCCTATCGTGGCCTCAAGCGCATCAGAGAGTATCGAATCACGCTCTCTTCCACCTGTAAGATCCTCTCCTTTTCCGAGAAGGACATATTTGCCAAGTTCTATATCTCTTGCACAAAGTGCCAGAGTAGGTTCACACACATAGCTCGCTCTTATTCTGGTAAGGTCTCCCTCCGGTTTTTTAGGATTTTCACCAAAAATGTACTCACTTGAAACAAGCTCCAATACGGCATCTCCAAGAAACTCAAGACGTTCATTGCATTCATATTTTTTTAATCTTTTCTCATTTGAATATGAACTGTGAGTAAGTGCTGTTTCAAGAAGGTTTATATTTTGAAAATGATAGCCTATCTTCTTTTCAAACTCTAAAAGACTTTCTTTATTCATCGTTTCCCCCGTATCTGATATGCCATTATAAAATCGGCTTTCCTGTTATAAGTTCAAGCAAATCCCCGACAGTATCTATTGTTTTAGTACTTTTCTCGTCTATCAGAACATCAAATTCTGATTCAACATTCATAACAATCTGAAATACTTCAAGTGAATCTGCACCAAAATCATCAAAAAATGACATATCTTCTTTTATATCTTTTGGATTTACAGATAATATCTCTGCAATAATGAGTTTAAGCTTTTCAAATTCCATATTGTCCCCTTAGCTGCAAAATCAGTCTATTGTCAGATTTTCTTTAATCTGATCATTTATACGCTGCTCTGAAAATTGTACACACTGCTTTATAGCCTGTTTTATATCATGCTCTGTAGAGCTTCCGTGTGCTTTTACAACAAGACCGTTAAGTCCAAGAAGCGGTGCTCCACCCTGTTCTGAAGTGTCAAAAGATTTAAGAGTGCTCTTAAGCGCAGGCTTTATAAGAAGTGCTCCTATCTTGCTTCTCAATGTTGACATAAGACCTTCTTTTACTTTTCCTAAAAGAGTTGATGCAAGACCCTCATAGAGTTTTAATATTACATTACCGACAAAAGCCTCACATACGATAACATCAGCATTTCCCTTAGGTATATCTCTTGCCTCAATACTTCCGACAAAATTTATGTCTGAACATTCCTTAAGTAAAGGATATGTCTCTTTTACGAGCATATTACCTTTTTCTTCTTCTGCTCCAATATTTACAATAGCAACTCGTGGATTTTCGATTCCAACTACATTCTTCATGTATATTGAACCCATCTTTGCAAACTGTACAAGATGCGATGCTCTGGCATCAACATTGGCACCACAGTCTATAAGCAATGATGCACCTTTAGCTGTAGGGATAAGTGGTGCAAGCGGTGAACGCTCAACACCTTTTATTCTTCCCACGATAAACTGTCCTCCTACAAGAATAGCGCCTGTGCTTCCAGCCGATACAAAGGCATCTGCCTCACCATGTTTTACAAGATTCATTCCAACAACAATAGATGAATTTTTCTTTTTCCTTATAGCCATAACAGGTGGTTCATCAAATCCGATGACATCATCCGCATGAACGATATTTATTCTACTATCGTCGTATGTATATTTATCAAGTTCACGTTTCACATCATCTGTTCTGCCTACAAGTGTTATACTTATGTTTTCCGCCTCATTAACTGCTTCTACTGCACCTTTTACGGTAACTAAAGGAGCATCGTCGCCTCCCATTGCGTCTACTACTACTCTAACCATAATCCAAAGTCCTCCTTTTTTACACACCCTTTTATATTACCCGAAAAATCGGCACAGTGCAAGAGTTAATAAACGGAGATAACAAGGAATGGACGCAGGAAAATGAAACTTTTTATTTTTTCATTACAATGTTAATGTATAGAGGGTTCATTGAGTGTCACACATATTGAACATTTATACATTTAAGATATCTTAAAAATACAGAAAGGAATTTTAAAGTGAGTGAAATACAATTTGAAGAATTTATTACTCTTTACGGAAAAGATATTCTGAGATTTTGCAGAATAACTTCAGATAGTGATTCAGAAGGTGACGATTTATACCAAGATACACTGTTAAAAATGTGGGAACATCATGACAAGCTTGATATATCTCAAAATATCAAGAGTTATGCATTATCCGTAGCTATTCTGTTATGGCGAAATAAAAAAAGAAAATTTGCATGGCGGAAAAAAATAGCTCCTACTGAAAGTTTTGAAAGCTACATTGAAAACGGAAAAGATTTTTCTAATACAATTAATCAGACATCTTTGGTAGAGCAGGATATTATCAAAAAAGAAGAAATACATAAGGTACAAAATACAGTTGCAAGACTACCTGAAAAATATAGAATAACAATTTATTTATTTTATTCAGCAGATATGTCCATTAAAGAAATTGCATCATGTATGAAATTAACAGAAAATACTGTTAAAACAAGACTAAGAAGAGCAAAAAATATTTTGAAACAAAATCTTACTGAAAAATAACAACGGAGGTTATTAATATGACAGATAAAGAATTAGATATACTTTTAAAAAAAGCCCTTATACAAGAAATAAATGAAAATGATATTAAGTTCACAAAAAAATCAGCTATCAAAAAAAGAAAGGCAGCAAAAATAACCAAACCATTTATAGCTGTCGCTGCCTGTATAGCATTATTTATCTGTACAATGTCTATACAGAATATAATATTTCCTAAAGCGATAACCAATATCTCAGAAAACAACGAAAGCAAAGATAACTCAAAATCTTATCAACAAAAATATAAAAATAATACCTTTAATATCGGTGTTTATGCAGAAGCTGCTGAAAAAAAGATAATTCCACTAGAAAAAGAACATTTTATATCATATGGTCTATTTTCCTGTTCTTCTGGATGCAGCCCAGATTCTAATGCATCTGACAGATATGTTTCAGCTACTATCGGATTGCCAATGATAATATGTGATGATGAAAATATGGATACCATAACATATAGTATAAATAATGGTTCTTTCCAAATTACTTATCCCAAAAACACAAATTTTATATTAAATGGAAATGAAGATAAGAATATTGATAAAAATTTATATGGTATACTTTCTTTTACAGATAATTTTACATCCAATTATTATAAATCCTATACAGTTGATGCAGATAATCAAATGCCAAAAAATGTATCTGTAAATATATGCTATTTGTCAAAATCAAAGGAACTGTATGATGAATATAAGAAACTCGAAAATGGTAAAATAAATTTGAAAAATGAAGCAAAATTTTGGAACAAATTTCTTTCAGAAATTGAAATTACATGTACAGTCAAATATAAAAACGGTAGTCAAGCTTCAAGAACAATATGTATAGGTGTAATTGTAGATTCAGCAAAAAATTCTGGTCTTACGAAATATAGTAAATACTCTGATTATAATGATGATGGTTTAATAGAAGCCTTTATGCTATTAGATTAATTATTTTTGAAAACAAAGCGCTTTGTTTTCAACCCTCTAACGTAATTCGCGGCGAAGCAATTAAATTCTTCGCCGCGAACTGCGTATCCTCACAGAGCGTTTTATATCAAATAAAAACAACTCCATCACTTTTCATTTCTTTATTCCAAAGTTTGTCTATTTCTTCTGCCGTATACCATTGACCATTAGAATGACAGATACACTTAACTCCTATCAACTTAGGATGTTCTTTGTTCCATTGTTCTACCCATGTAAGATGAGTTTTAGACCATTCACTTCCATTTTTTTCTGCCTGTTTTTCCTGCCATTTACAGAGTTCTTCTGATGTCCTTATCATATTAATTCCAAATTCTGGTCCATAGATATAGCTAACATACTTATTCCCATGAAAAGAGCCATCTTCTGTAATCCTAAACCCATTTGAGATTTCCTCTCGTTCACTACCACACAAAATTTTTTGGAACGCATCAACATCTAAACTGCCTGATAGAAAATCCTGCCAAAAAGTATTATGAATAGTAAATGATAGATTTTTTTTATCTTCTAATTCATTTAAAAATGTTATTATTTTATCATACTGAGCTTCATCTTCTAATGGAATTTTCCATTCATAACCGTCTTCTCCATCTTTTTTGCAATAAATCCTATTCTTTTCATAAAAAGTCAGATAAGATAATTCTTTTCCATCGTATATGTAACCATTTCGTCTTCCATAATATGAAAGACCAGTTTATGTAAATTGCTTTCAATATACAAAATAAAATCCATAGACACCATTCTTTTTCCCTCATGAAACTCAAACATCTTCCATCCCACTTCATACTCCATCTTTTTGCGAATGGCATCCATACATTCTGTAATATGACCCTGCATATTTTTATTACTCTTAAGCAAGAAACGGATAGCATCTACTTTATATCCCTCCATACTGTAATTGACAAAAGCAGTAATAAAAACAATAAAAACCTCCGTATTCTGTTCACGAATCTTTTGTGCAGTTACCAAACCATTCATTTCATTCATGCTAATATCCAAAAAAATAATTTTGTACTGATTTAATTCAATCCCAAGTTCCAATAATTCTATTCCAGATTTAAAGGTTTCAATTTCATAATATATGCCACTTTCTTTCATATAGTGTTGTAGCATTTCTCTTATCCATTTTCTAAAATAATCTTCATCATCACAGATTGCTATTTTGAACACCATATAACACCTCTCTCAAATTTTAATTATTTGAGTAACTGTTCAGAACCCCATAGAAGCATTAAAAATCACATTGCAAATTTATTTACAAATATAATTTTTAATGCTTTTATGAGGGTTCAACACCCGAAAGACTCAGAAAAAAAGCTACTTTAGCAGCAATTAGAACCTGTAAACAGGTTGTTTACAGGCGTTCTGTGGCTTTGGGTTCTGAATAGTTACTTATTTGATATATTATATATCGTTAAATATCATAGAAAACTTATTTTACAATATTCTTTTGTATATTAAAAAAAGTATCTTCTACACTTCAATTTGTCGTGCTCTCTTCCAATCGAGCCATTTTTAATTCAATAGAGCACATTAGGCGGTCTTTCCCATAACAAAAAAAGAGCTGTGCACTAATCTCTTAGTGCGACAGCCCCCCTAATTAAAATAAATCTAATTTTGATCATTAGTTGAGTAGTTATTATTTTCACTTTTAATACGTTTAATTACTCAAACTTCCCAGCTTAACCAGCTTACTGGAATACATTAAGAGGGGAGGTGGTGCAATGAGTACATACGAAGTTTTAACATTATTGTTTCTTGGTGGTACTTTTTTAATTGCATTGCTTACCTATATAGATATTAGGAATAATAAGCATAAATAAAAAAAATGCCTAACCTGTCTGCCTACAGGTTAGGCTAAGCTCTTTCTTTGAGCAAACACCTTATCTGGGAGCATCCACCTTTGGAATGGATTTTCCGAACAGAGAGACACTTGTTAAAGCAAGTGTCTTTCTTTATATACATATTAACACTCCACAATATCTATGTCAATAAATCATGTTTGTTTTTCCTTCAATGCTGAACTTTCAGGGTCTGTACCGTAACAGATTTCATTATATCTTCTTATAAAAGAACGACTTAAATGTAGCGAAGCCTGAATCTCCTGGAGAGATAATCTGCTCTGTACTGCCTACAAAAAGTATTCCATCTTTCTTAAGAGATGCATTGAATTTTTTGTATATCTCGTCTTTTGCTTCTTCTGTAAAATATATCATTACATTACGGCAGATAATCATATCGCAGTTTGTTGGATATGCGTCTTTCAAAAGATTGTGCTGTTTAAATTCAACACATTTCTTTACCTCGTCCGATATCTGATAACTCTTTGTTCCTACCTTTGTAAAAAACTTTGTTATGTATTCTTTAGGAAGTCCCTTAAGACTCTTCTCATCATAAATTCCCATCTGAGCCTTTTCAAGCACCTGCTTATCGATATCAGTAGCTATAACCTTTATCCTGTTCATTGGGATAAATTTTGATAACAGCATTACAAGAGTATATGGCTCATCACCTGTGGAACAGGCAGCACTCCAGATTTTTACATTTGTGCTTCCAAATTTTTCAAATATATAAGGAAGCATCTCATTTTCCATTATTTTCCACTGCTCTGGATTTCTGTAAAACTCTGATACATTTATAGTGAGATATGCCACAAATTCTTCGAGCATTTCTTTATCTCTCTTAATTGCTTCCACATATTCATCATACGTCGTTATTTTTCTCTTGGTTATAAGTGAATCAATACGTCGTTTCATCTGACGCTCCTTATAACAACTTAAATCAATCTTTGTAAGCTGGAATATCTTCTCTTTAAATTTTTCATAATCGCCCATGTTCCTACCTCCTCTTCTTCTATAATTATATCAGATATTCAGAGTATCAGTCAAATTGTAAATCTATTACCAAAACCTCAGTATAAGATAAAACGCCAACCCGCTTACACGGATTGGCGCCCATAAAAACTAATTAATTACTCAGCATCTTCAGCAACTGGCTCTTCATCCATCTGTGCATCATTTGTTAATGCTTTGATACTAAGACTAATCTTGTGATCATCCTTATTGAAGTCAACAACCTTTGCCTCGATCTCCTGACCAACTTTCAATACATCTGAAGGTTTTTCAACATGGTCTCTTGAAATCTGAGATACATGTAATAAAGCATCTACACCCGGCTCAAGTTCAACAAAAGCACCAAAGTCTGCCATTCTTGCAACTTTACCAGATACAACTGAACCTACACTGTATTTCTCATCAGCATTTAACCAAGGATTCTGATCCTCAAATTTAAGGCTGAGTGCAATCTTGTCTTCTTTAATATCTTTGATAAGAACTTTTGTCTTGTCTCCAACATTAAATACTTTCTTAGGGTTCTCAACACGTCCCCAAGACATCTCTGAGATATGAAGAAGTCCGTCTGCTCCGCCTAAATCAATGAATGCACCAAAGTCTGTAAGATTCTTTACTGTTCCTTCAACTACATCACCAACATTAATCTTTGCGAATAACTCTTCCTGAAGTTTCTTCTTCTCAGCAACTAAAAGCTGCTTTCTGTCACCAATAATTCTTCTCTTCTTAGGATTGAACTCGCTGATAACGAACTCGATTTCCTGACCATTGTATTTAGAAAGATCTTTCTCATAAGTATCTGATACAAGACTTGCAGGTATAAATACCTTTGTCTCTTCAACAACAACACTTAAACCACCAGCAAGTACAGCTGATACTGTAGCTTTTAATACTTCTTTATTCTCAAAAGCTTCTTTGATGCGCTCGTTGCTCTTCTCCATAGCTAAACGCTTGTAAGTAAGAAGAACCTGTCCCTCACCATCGTTAACTTTAAGAACCTTAGCGTTCATTTTCTCGCCCTCTTTAACATAATCTCTGAGGTCGATACCAGACTGATTGCTGTATTCATTTCTTGTGATGATACCATCAGCTTTATAACCAATGTTCAAAACGATTTCATCTTCTTTAACGCTGATAACTGTCCCTTCTACAATCTCCCCACTGTGGATTGTTACTAATGTTTCTTCCAATAACTGTTCAAACTCATTCATTTCTGACATATGATTGAACCTCCTTAATAATATTATTTGGGGTTGAGGCCCCAGCAGTAATACCCACGCTACGAAAAGATTGAAATTCTTTCAAATCCAAGTCATCAAGTGTCTGTATAAAATACGTATTCGGACATTCCCTCTTGCATATTTCAAACAGCTTCTGTGTATTTGAACTATGCTTTCCACCTATTACTAACATCGCGTCGGATTGCTTCGCAATAGTCCCTGCTTCCGTCTGACGCTCTTCGGTAGCGTTACAAATTGTATTCATAATATCTATATCATAACTCTTTTTTAATAAAATATCAACTATATCTTTAAATTTCTTGTAATTAAATGTCGTCTGAGATACGATACAAATCTTTTTATCGCTGTCAACGCCTATATTTTCGGCTTCTTCAGCGTTTTCTATAACATATGCATTATTGTCACACCAGCCACAAATTCCTTCGACTTCCGGGTGTTTTTCATTTCCAACAACAATAATGTTGTAACCTTCATTACTTTTTTGTCTGACGATTTTATGAATTTTTGATACAAACGGGCAGGTCGCATCAACTATATTCACATTTTTCTGCTGAAGTTTATTCATAACCTCCTCAGAGACTCCATGTGAGCGTATAATAACAGTTATATCCTCCCCATCTTTTATATCATCAACACTGTCAATTACACGAACTCCCTTTGCCTCCATATCATTCACCACCTGCTCATTGTGAATGATAGGTCCGAGAGTACATACCTTAAGGCCTTTTTCCACCTGTTCATACACAGTATCTACTGCCCGTGTAACTCCAAAACAGAATCCGGCACTTTTAGCAACTGTAACTTCCATTTCTCCTCCATTATCCATTACTTCCCATTTTTGTGAATCCTAATCATCTCATCTACTACTTCTTCTATACTCATATCTGAAGAATCAAGTAAAACGGCATCTTCTGCCTGCTTAAGAGGTGAGATTTCCCTGTTCATATCCTGCTCATCCCTTGCAATTATATCTTTTTCAATCTGCTCTATATCGCACTCAATTCCTCTCTCAACCTGTTCTTTGTATCTTCTTCTTGCTCTCTCTGCTGAACTTGCAGTGAGATATATCTTTGTCTCGGCATCAGGAAGTACACATGTACCTATATCCCTTCCATCCATTATAACATCCTTAACCTTTGCAAGATTTCTCTGAATGTCAAGAAGCTTGCTCCTCACAGCAGGATACTTTGATGTATCTGAAGTCATCATGCTGACTTCCTCTGTTCTTATATAATCATTTACATTTTCTCCATTAAGCAGAACTATCTGCTGTCCATTCTCATATTCAATAGAAACGTCTATGCCTTCACAGGCCTTTGTAATAGCAGCCTCATCATCACCGGCAATGCCATTTCTTATAAAATAAAGTGCCATTGCCCTGTACATAGCCCCTGTATCGACATAAATAAATCCAAGTTTCTTTGCAACCATTTTTGCTATTGTGCTCTTTCCGGCTCCTGCCGGTCCATCTATTGCTATATTATGCATTTTTATTCCTCCCTTTTATCTCTTGCAGGCATGTAATCATAAGAAATACAAATATCTGATTTTAGTTAAAAATCCCTGAATCAAACTGCCACAAACACTATAAAAGCGCCGCCGACATCCCCGCCAGATATCCTGTAGACCATGCTATCTGAAGATTGTATCCGCCGGTTGTCGCATCAAGGTCTATGACTTCCCCTGCAAAATATATTCCTGCCATCTTTTTTGATTCCATTGTTGCAGGATTTATATCCTTGACGGAGACGCCTCCTTTTGTAATTATAGCCTCATTGTAACTTCTGAATCCCGCAGGTGTAAGTTCAAAATTCTTGAGCAGTTCCACAAGTTTCGCGCGCTCTTCTTTTGTAATCTCATTAACTTTTTTCTCTGCATCTATCCCTGAAAGTTTGACGATAACAGGAACCATCTTTGCAGGAAGCAGTTTTCCCAGACTATTTTTAAAAAAACTGTTTTTACACTCTGAAAAATCTCTTAGTATTCTCTCATCGAGTTGTTCTTTTGAAAGCGCAGGCTTAAGGTCTATACTAATCTTCATCTTTGATACATCTTTTCCCGCACAGTAACAGCTTGAAGTAAGCACAAGCGGACCGCTTATTCCAAAATGTGTAAACAGCATCTCGCCCTGCTCATCATACAGAACCTTTTTACCATTTTTAAGGGTGTAATTAACATTTCTAAGAGACAGCCCCTGCATCTCTTTCACAAACTCTTCCTTTATGTTCATTGGAACAAGAGATGGGTGACATTCTTTTACCTGATGACCTGTGTCCTCTGCAAATCTGTAACCATCACCTGTTGAACCTGTCGTGGGATATGAAAGACCTCCTGTTGCTATTATAACAGCGTCTCCCTCAATAACTTTTTTCTGTTTATTTTCCTTAAGCACTGTTACTGCTTTAAAATGTCCATCCTCTGTTTCCACATCTGATACTGTTGTATCATAGAGAATTTCAACACCTCTTCTCTTAAGTGCCTCTCTGAGTGTTTTTATGACATCAGAAGACTTATCAGACTCTGGAAATACTCTGTTTCCTCTCTCTGTCTTTAATCTAAGTCCTTCTTTTTCAAGCAGTTCCATCATCATGTAACTGTCAAATGTATAAAATGCACTGTAAAGAAATTTAGGATTTGTAATAACATGCAAAAGCAGATTTTCCACATCACTATTGTTTGTGACATTACATCTGCCTTTTCCTGTTATGTATACCTTTTTGCCAAGTTTCTCATTTTTTTCAATAAGAATAACTTCTGCTCCATTGTCAGACGCAGACAAGGCAGCCATCATACCTGCTGCCCCTCCACCAATCACTATTACTTTACTCAATCTTCTCTTAACCTCTCTAACACATCATCAAATGCCTGTATTACAGCCTGTTTTCTAACAGCCTGTCTGTCTCCGTCAAATTTATAATGCTTCGCATCTGGTATTCCTCTGTAAAAGGTTCCAATATACACAGTACCTGCCGGTGTGCCATCATCAGCATCATAAGGTCCTGCATAGCCGGTTACAGATACTGTAATCTCTGCACCGGAAGACTCAGCCACTCCTAATGCCATCTCTTTAGCCACCTCACTGCTTACAACCGTAAACTTTTCAATAGTTTCCTCTTTAACACCAAGAAGTTTGCTTTTTACACGGTTTGAATAGGTTACATAACCTTCTTCAAACACATCTGAGGCTCCAGAGATATCGACAATAGATGCCGCTATCATACCACCGGTACATGACTCTGCAGTTGATATATGGATTTTTTTATCCTTCAGTATATTGACAACCTGTTCTACTTTTTTCACACTACATCCCATCTTTCATTATATCCCAGTTTTTAACAAGATAATCAATCA
>JAFPDA010000051.1 GCA_017425575.1 Lachnospiraceae bacterium
GCAACGCATTCACCATGAAGCATTGTAAAATTCATAAGTTTTTCGATTGCATGACCAAGAGTATGTCCAAAATTAAGAAGAGCTCTCTCTCCTTTTTCTTTTGGATCATTTTCAACTACTACTCTCTTGATATTACAGCTTACAGCAACTACTTCCTCAAGTACGTCAAGCTCTCTCTGGGCTATCTGTGTGCTATGAGCATCAAGATAATCAAAGTATTCCATATCTCTTATAAGACCATGTTTGATAATCTCACCATATCCTGAAAAATACTGCTCATCAGTGAGCGTTTTAAGTGTTGAAAGATTCATATATACAGCTGAAGGCTGGTGAAATGCTCCAATCATATTTTTGTAACCCCTGAAGTCAACACCTGTCTTACCGCCAACACTGCTGTCAACCATAGACAGTAATGAAGTAGGCATCTGAACAACTTTTATTCCTCTGAGATATGTAGATGCCGCATAACCTGTAAGATCTCCGACAACCCCGCCACCAAGAGCAACGAGAATATCTTTTCTGTCAAATTTAGCCTTGATAAGTGTCTCATAGAGGTCTCCTACTGTATCAAGATTCTTTGACTGTTCTCCTGCTTCAAAAGTAAAAGATATTGTCTCTATAGAATAATTCCTGGCAATACTCATAACCTCATCAAGATAAAATTTTCCAACTGTACTGTCTGTGACAACACATATTCTGTGTTCTTTTGTCCCAAGTTTATCAAAAACTTCTCCCAGTTTATCATAATTTTTCTCAATAGTAATATCATATAATGGTTTATTCTCATAATGGACTGTTATATTTCTACTCATTTCATATCCCCCATATTTTACATCTTTAAAAAGCTCCCACTTATTTGTGGGAGTATTATTCTCAATCAAAATCAATAAATGTAAATGGACTTGACTCTTTCTCCTCTACATCTTCATCTTCTGTCTCTTTTTCTAAATCATTTTCATATGAAACCTGTTCATTATATAACTGACCGTCATACTGCTCCTGTTCTTCAAACATTTCTTCTCGAGAAACTTCTTCCGATTCTGAATACTCTTTATCTGTTTCAGCAGCATATGAAATATCAGCTTCTTCAGCATATGTTTCCTCTTCACAGATTTTCTCTTCTTCAAAATCCTGAATCACAAAATCCTCATTCTCCAGCATAGCCATCTGTGATTTTACCAGTTCTCTGAACTGAAGTCTGTAATTCTGATAACTCTGTGTAAGATTCTGAATCTGTTCCTTTATGCAGTTAAGTTCATGCTCTGCTTTTGATTTCATCAGTTCAATCTCAGTTTTTGTCTGGCTTTCAATAGCCTCTGCTCTTGTCTGGGCTTCTTTCACAGCAGCCTCTGCCTGAACTCTTGCTGCATCCTGAATTTCTGATGCTGTCTTTTCTGCAACAACAAGTGCTTTCTGTAAGGTTGTTTCCATCTGCTTATAGTACTGTATACCATCACTCAGTGAACTTACCTGCTCTTTCAAATCATGATTGTCTTTATATATAGCTTCATAACTTTCATATACAGACTTTATAAAATCATCTGTATCCTTTTTATTATATCCACCCATCGTAGTTTTAAGCTCATGATTCCTTATGTCCATTGGTGTAAGCATTTTTCCATAACCTCCTATATATACTGTAACACTGTCACATGATATCTTCCTTTTTTGGTGACAGCACCAGTTTCTCCAATTTTATATTTTCCAAAGCCTCTTATAGATATAACGTCTCCCTCAGATACAATCTTTGCATTTTCAGTACAACATCTTCCATTTAGAAAAACATTTCCCTCTCTTATATATGTGAGACTTTTTGTTCTGGACGTCTTTGCCGCAACTGATATTATAGAATCTATCCTCAGTGAAGATACACTTCCTGCTATCTCTTTATACTGCTGCTCAAAACTAATTTCTGTACCTTCGATAATCTCTGCTGAAACTGTAGTATGACGGATTCTTGTAATATCTGTCAGCAGCTCTGCTTTATTTTTCCGGCAGAATACATATGCAACAAATGCATCATTTTTGCCATTACCCTCATTTTTTACAACTATATCTCCTATCTGATTTCTCTCAAGACCTATATTCATAATAGTCCCAAGATAATCCCTGTGAGTCAGGGCATCACAAAACTTTTTGTTTACAGGTGCAATTCTGACACATGCAATCGGAAAATCTTTTTCTTCAATTTCCTGATATGAGTTCTGTGGCAGGAAACATACCATATTTCTCTCAGCCTGATCATATCCTCCAAATACATACAAATATTCATCCTGTATCTGTCTGTTTATCCCTTTTTCTTCCAAAAGCATGTAAACAAGATTAACCTCATTAAGACTGACAAAGTCACTGAACACAGGAATACCACGTCTGTCTGCCAGATTATACATATCATCAAAATGATTGTACATTATCTGTTCTTCTTTTGATAAATGCATATATAAACCTTTTCCTATCTCTGTAAATATTCACATATATTGCCAAAATACGATAAAATTATAAGAAGTATATATGGGCTGATATCAACCCCAAAACATTTTATTATCGAATGCCTCACAAGTTTCTGTACCGGTTCAAGCACCGGCATCACAAGTATGTCAATAAGCAGCTTTACACGAGGACCAAACGGCAGAATATTCCTGAACATATACAACAGGACTATTGCCTCTAAAACAATAGAGAAAATACTAAGACAATATGCTGTAAAAGCTATCATCAATTAAAACTCCTTATTTATGTTTATAGACGGAATATTTATTCCATCATCCCCGGAAGCGACATTCTTTATATAGTCTCCTGATATATCTATATTCTTTGGTGCAAATACAAATATATATCTTGAAACCTGACGCATAGTACCTGAAATAGAGAATATACATCCGGATACAAAATCCATAATTCTCTGAGCCTCTCCTATATCAATTCCCTCAAGATTAACTACAACGGGCTGACCATTTAAGAGAATCTCGCACACCTGCTGTGAATCTCCAAAATTAGATGGTCTCATTATGTTTATGTCAAACCCTGAAGAAGATGAACGGATAGGAACAACTTTACTTGAATATGATTTCTGCGACGATCTTCTCTCGCTAAATGACTGTTCCGGCTCTTCATCATAATCATTTTTTGAATATGATGTTCTTCTGTCTTCCTTATACTGCTCTTTCTGTTCTTTTTTAAGTCTTTTTTCTTCTTTTCTCAACTCTTTTTCATCTATTTCATAATCATCTTCATACATATCATCGTAATCATCTTCATCTGTAAGTTTTAACATATCCAAAAATTTATTGATTCCGTTTCCCATTGTATTAACCTCCTAAAATCCACAAATACTATATTGAATAATCTCTCTCTCCAAATATGCCTGTACCAACTCTTACATGTGTTGCACCCTCTTCAATGGCAACCTCATAATCATTTGTCATTCCCATTGACAAAATATCCATAGAGACATTATCAATGTTTTTACCTGCAATGTCAACTGACAAATCTTTTAATGCTCTGAAAATTCCTCTGTTTTCCTCTGCATCTTCAACAAATGGAGCTATTGTCATAAGCCCCTTTACTCTTATATGTGGAAGTTTTGATACACCTCTCACAAGTTCTTCTGTCTCCTGTGTGGTAAGACCAAACTTTGATTTCTCGCCTGCTACATTTACTTCTATAAGCACATCAACTGTCAAATCCTTTTTCTCTGCCTCTGCCTCTATAGCTTCTGCAAGATGTAAAGTATCAACTGAATGTATCAGAGAAGCACGTCCAACTACATATTTAACTTTGTTTGTCTGGAGATGACCTATAAAATGCCATACAAGATCTTTAGGAAGTATCTCATATTTCTCCTTCATCTCCTGTGCCTTGTTTTCACCAAACTCTCTCTTGCCACACTCAACAGCTTCCTCTATCATTTCTACAGGCTTTGTCTTACTTACACAAATCAGTGTTACACTGTCGTAATCTCTCCCTGCCCTGTCACATGCTTTTCTAATATTATTCTCAACAACTTCAAGATTTTCTTTTATCATATCTGTCCTCCATACTTAATAAATAACATCCTCTTCTTCTATCATATCCGGATTAAGTATAATATGGTCATACGATGACAATCCATATTCTGTATCTTTTGACACAATTGCATATTCATCATTCTCATATAATTTTTCTATCTTTCTGAATTCACAAAATCCCTGATTACAGTTATATACACCTTCAAGCTTAGCTATCTGTGTAACTTCCATAGTCTGACCGCCTGAAGAAGCGCCTCTCACTATTTTTGTCCCTGGTTCAAATACATTTGCATCAATATATACCATGGCATCTTCATTTTCTTCATAGACTTCTGCCGGTACAAATGTAGTTTCCTCGCTCCCATCTTTTTTATATGTAAGCACCATAACGCCACTTCCACCTGAATCTCCACCTTTTGTTATATACTCAGATGGAATAACATAAAATTTCTTTTCCAGAATAGAAGATATCGGAATCTTCAGACCATCTGCACTGTTAAACTCTATCTCCACATCAAGATATCTGTTGTCAAGATACTTTATCATATATTTACTAAAATCAAGTTTTAAATAATATTCGGATTTTTCTGTAAACGCTGATACCTTTGCCACTACTCTCTGATTATCCTTTTTCAGAGTAACAGGTATGGTTTCCTTATCATAAACCTTATTATACTGATCTTTTGTAAGAGGAACTACAATGGACCAGTCATCGCTGTTTATCAGCTTGTATATAGTTTCACCAGCCTCAACTCTTTCAGAACTTCTAAGCTGTTTCCAGTTATCTGTGGTATCTTTGAAAGTATCCTTATTTATATCATCAATGGTAAAATCTTCAAAACCATCTGAGCAGAATGATATTATTCCTGTTCTGTCAGACTTTACAAGTTTCAAGGAATCTGCCATCTCTTCCTTGTCCATAACCTTGTTCAACTTTTGAAGCAGATTTACAGTTGTCATCTGCAAAAGTGTATTATCTATATTATATTTAAAATTTACTATGCTCTGATAGTCAGAAAGGTCAAAGCCATTTCTGTGACTGGCAATATCATTTCGAATCTCCCTCGTATCTTCCTCTGAAAGAGCTATATCTTCCATATCCAAAGCCGAAAGGTCATCAGCAAACTGTCCTGTTTTGTCAAGCGAATAAACGGTTGTATTACATCCAATCCTTGCACCTTCGCCAACATAATAATTTATATATCCTGCTTCATCAGACTTTACAAGGGTTTCATCCCTTAGTACAATTCCACGCAGAACTTCATCATCTGCAATCTGTTTTTCCGTGACTTCATATATAGACACATGTTCTCTTGTAACAGATTGTATAAAAAGCACAAAAAGATATATAGCAAAAGTAATAAGAAGCAAACCCGCAAACGGATTTCGTTTTTCTTTCATTCTTACTACTTTTTGATTTCGTTTTCTTTTCGCCAAAACGAAACCTCCTTTCATAACACGTGGCTCTAACTTTCATATTATAGACAGAAACCGTTGCTTTGTCTAGTATTTAGTTGTATATTTTCCTGATAACTGTCAATACTAAGCAATGTACATTATGTTTTCTTAAATATGTTCTTATGAATATTTCAAGAGAACATCAAACAATATAAGGAGGCTTAGTATGAGAATACTTGATTATGCACTACTGACACTCGTTGTAATTGGAGCTATCAACTGGGGACTGATTGGTTTCTTAAATTTCGACCTTGTGCGTGTTCTTTTTGGCAATATGACTATTCTCTCCCGCATCATCTATGGTGCTGTCGGAATTGGTGGTCTCTATGCCATAAGCTACTATGGACGTATTAACAGCTCAGCAGAATAAAACTTATTTCAAAAAAAACGAACCTCGGGACTTAAATCCCGGGATTCGTTTTTTATATCTTATTAAGCAGATAGTTCATCTGGTCATACAGGCTATAAGCATCACTTGCATGCATAATTATTGATATATAATCCATATCTTTTGATTTTGATATTATTATCAGATTGGAGCCGGCCATCATGGTTGTTCCTGTCTTACCTCCAATAACTTCAACATTTTCAGGAGCAACTGCCGTTCCAAGCTTGTATCTGTTTGTAGAACCAAATGAAAGCGTTTTCTTTCCACCATCAGATCCCTTAAAATTAGCAGTATAATATTTCTGTCCTATTATATCATAGAACATATCATATTTTGTCAGTTCATTAAATACCAGATATAAATCATATGCTGTAGTATAATGATTATCATCATGCAGACCATGTGGATTCACAAAGTGACTTCCCGCTGCACCAAGTTTTGCCATCTCACGATTCATAAGTTTCGCAAATCCTTCAACAGAACCCGAAATATGTTCAGCTATGGCTATTCCGGCATCATTTCCGGAACAGACCATAAAAGAATATAAAAGTTCCTTTAAATTTATAACATCACCTTCCTGAAAACCACATAACTTCGCCCCATACTCCGTTATGTGAGACGCATTGTAACTGATAGTCACATCATCATCCATATTTCCATATTTCAGAGCCATAAGTGTTGTTACAATTTTAGTAATGCTGGCCGGATACATTCTCTTATATACATTCTGAGAATATAAAACCTCATTTGTAGTTTTATTCACAAGCAGAGCGGCACCAGCTGTCATAAAGCTGTCTTTATCCGGCTTTCTACCAGTAGGTATAACACATACATCATGCGACAGATATTCCTGTACATAATATAAATTCGAATTGGTACTCTGCACATCAACCGGAACACTTACCTTATATTCGGTGAACATATCACTCTTTTCACCACATCCGGTAAGTGATACAACAATTGCCATTCCAAGTGCAATAATCCTTGCACAAATTCTGCCTTTTCCAGCCATTACAGTCCCTCTTTTTTCAAAATTTCGCGCCACTCTAAGTCTCCTCTGTCAAGAGCCTTGATAAGAAGTTCAGCAGTAGCAAGATTTGTCGCAAATGGAATATTGTATGTATCACATAAGTGAATTACATTATTCACATCTGGCTCATGTGATTTTGGAGACAATGGGTCTCTCAAAAATATCACCATATCAATCTGATTATGCTCTATCTGTGACGCAAGCTGCTGCTCTCCGCCAAGATGACCTGCAAGATATTTACGAATGCTGAGATTCGTAACCTCTTCAATAAGTCTGCCAGTTGTTCCTGTGGCATACAGTTCATGTTTACTCAGAATTCCTCTGTACGCTATACAAAAGTTCTGAATAAGACTTTTTTTTGCATCATGTGCAATTAAACCAATATTCATTTTACAATCACCCCTATAATCATTTTACAGCGAAGAAACTTCGCATTTTATATTTCTACATCAACATCTATGTCTCTTGAAGAGTCACTTCCATATGAATTTCTCATAGAGAAACCTGAATTGCTGTTTTTAGCCGGCTGTATTCCAATATTCATTACAAGTCCTATTCCTATCATCGATGCAATCATCGAACTAAGACCATTACTTATAAAAGGAAGCGGCAAACCTGTGTTTGGAAAAATTCTTGTGGCAACACAGATATTTGCAAACACCTGAAACATAAACATTGCTGCTACGCCTAAAGCAATCATCCTTCCCAAAAAATCCTGTGCCTTTTTAGCAACAGTAAAACACTTAAATATTATTATAGCAAACAAAAGAAGTATAAGACAGCATCCAAGAAATCCAAATTCCTCGCCGACTACAGACCATATAAAGTCACTCTCATTGATAGGAACAGAATTATATGACCGGGACTGCCAGCCTGCGCCTCCATCCTGCATAAACTTACCATAAAGCTTTCCAGATGCTATCGCACGTATACAATTATTCTGCTGCAGGTTAAGCTGCAGGGGATCATCATCAGGGTTAAGCCATGCATGTATACGGTTATACTGATATCCATGAAGCAGTTTATTACCAGGCTGCTGTACATACCAAAACAATACAAGACCTGACGGAATCCCCACTATTATTATAGGTGTAAGTATCTTATATGTCGTACCAGCTGCAAATACAAGTATTACCATAATAAATATTGCAACAAGACTCGATGACAAGTCAGGCTGTATCAGAATAGAGACAGCAGGTATCATTGTAACTACAACTATAATAACAAGTGTTGATACTTTATCCACTTTAGATTTTAACTTTGAATATACTGTGGCAAGAGTGAGTATCAAAATTATCTTCATAAGCTCCGTTGGCTGAAAAGATATCGGACCGACTTTAATCCATCTGTATACTCCCGTATTATTATCAGTTCCAAGTGGTGTATGGGTGGCAAGTGTAAGCAGTATACCTGCAACATAATACAATGCTGTAAACTGACATATAAAATGATAGTCAAACACTGACAGAAATGCAACAACAAACATGCCCAGCACAACACCGACAAGCTGACCTCTCATCAGTGACATTCCACTTTCCTCACCGCCTGCAAGTTTTACACTGAATGCACCAATCATGCAAATGACAATAACTACACACAACAAAGAAAAATTATATTTTTTCCAGTCATACTGTTTGATACGATTGATCATTTATATACTTCCTAACTAGTTATTTACGGAAATTTCTTGAGCCTTCTTTGATAGGTATATTAGCAAGTACAGCATTTACTGTTCCTGACATATCATCAAGTTCAGTCTTTGTAACCTTAATATCAAGACCTTCCGTATCTACATCAACATATTTAGATATTACCTCTATAATATCATTCTTCATTTGTTCCATAAGTTCTGGAGAGCAGACAGCTCTGTCTGAGGTTATAGCAAGCTTAAGACGATTTTTAGCTACATCACTGCTATTTTCAGAACTTTTAAAGAAACTCGATAAAAAGCCCATAAGATTTCCTCCATTTTTTATTTCTTAAAGATAGCTGCAAATCTCTGAAAAAAGCTCTTTGTAACTTCTAAATCAAGGAACGGAACTTCTTCTCCAAGTATTCTGTGACAAATATTCATATACGCCTGTCCTGCCTGACAGTCTGAACCAACAAGCGGCTCACCATTATTTGTCGCAATTACTATATGCTCATCATCTGGAACTACACCTATCAAATCAACAGCAAGAATCTCTACAACATCCTCACTTGACATCATATTACCATCTTTTACCATATCAGCACGAAGTCTGTTTACAATAAGATGTGTATCTCTTATATCATTTGCATCAAGAAGACCTATTATACGATCTGCATCTCGTACAGCAGAAACTTCAGGTGTTGTAACTACTAAAGCATGGTCTGCTCCGGCAATAGCATTCTTAAATCCCTGTTCAATACCAGCAGGACAATCCATAAGTATGTAATCAAACTCTGTCTTCAACTCATCAGCAAGTTTCTTCATCTGCTCCGGACTAACAGCAGTTTTATCTTTTGTCTGGGCAGATGGTAAAAGATAAAGATTTGGATATCTCTTATCTTTTATAAGCGCCTGTTTGATTCTGCACTTATTCTCTATAACATCTACAAGATTATAAACGATTCTATTTTCAAGTCCCATTACAACATCGAGGTTACGAAGTCCTATATCTGTATCGATAAGCACTACTTTCTTTCCAAGCATAGCAAGACCTGTACCCACATTCGCTGTTGTAGTTGTCTTACCTACCCCTCCCTTTCCAGATGTTATAACTATTACTTCTCCCATGTTCTAAGTCCTCCTGTCAAAACATATAAATTTCACACATAACTATTCAGAAGCAAGTCACAAAACATTCGTTTACAGAAATTCTGAATATTTACGTTTTTATTATAATTATTTTTTCCAATATAATCAAGTTTTATAATCTAATATCTCCCATTACATCTTTATTTAATGGTTCAATATAGATATTTCCATCATCCCAGAAAGCAATTTTTGTCTCTTTTACCGGATTTTTCTTAGGATTATCCGGTGCTCTTGCTATGGTATCTGCAATTCTTATCTGAAGCGGGTTCATGTCAAGTGCAACCACAAAAGCATTTACATTTCCACCGGAGCCTGCATATACATTTCCTTTCAGTGAACCAAGTATTATGACATTCCCCTTTGATATAACCTTTGCTCCCGGCTTGACATCTCCTATAACAATTATGCTTGTCTCTACATCAAGCACCTGGCCTGACCTTAGATTTCCTTTAAAAAACTGGCCTGTACTGCTGTCAGCATACGGCATCTGCTGCTGTACAGGAACAGTTTCCTGCTTCATGGTCTCCTCCGGAATAAATTTTTTAATTTTTTCCATAAAACGCTTATCAAGCTCAGGATTATCCTCTATTATACAGACTATTGAAAGATTACAATTGGCATGAATTATATCAATAATCTCTAACTTCTGTTCGTCAGAGAGAACTCTTCCTTGAAACTCTATACCTTTTGACTCCTCCCCTAAAAATGTAGCTGAGGCTCTGAATTTTTCAGCAATATCTTCTTTTAATTTATTATAATCTGCACTTTCACTTAGTACCAGTCTTAGTCCCCTTCTGGTACTGCTCTTAATCACTACCGTGTCGCTCATTTTCTCCTCCATTTTTATTAATGTTGTCTAAAATTCTCACAAACTCAAGCACCACAAGCCTCCAGTAAAATATTATTTTTATAGCTTAATCAATATGTGCTGTCGAAGACTCTGGCATCTTGATACTGCCTGAAACCTTTTTACGAGATTTACTCTTGTCTTTCTTATTACTAAAATAATATTTATATATATCTCTTGCCGTCTGTGCCGCATTTGATGATGTATATCCGTTTGGTATAACACAAGTCACATCGATTTCCGGTTCTTCATATGGAGCATATGAAACAAAATACGCATGGTTTGGATGCGATTTATTCTGCTGTGCTGTACCTGTTTTACCTGCAACAGTCACCTTCAAATCCTTGTACATAGATTTTATAGAGCTCGAAGGCCCGTTCACAACAAGGTACATTCCTTTGTGTACAGCATCCCATGTTGACTGTGATACATTCACTTTATTTCTGACTTTCGCCTTATTAGAAAGCACCACCTTGCCATTGACATCCTTAGCTTTGTCAACAAGCGTAATATCATAGGTTTTTCCACCGTTTGCAACAGAAGTCAGATATCTTGACAACTGCGATGGTGTATATGCATGTGTATCCTGTCCTATAGCAGCACGTACTGCATCTCCGTCCGCAAAGTGTGGAGCTGTCTCGTATATCTCAACTCCTGATTTCTCTGTAAGTCCAAATAATTCTCCATATTTCTTAAGACGGTTTATTCCCTGCTGATAATTGATATTTCCTGTCGATGTCTTTCCGGAAAGCATGTATCCAACTGTATAGTAGAAATAGTTACATGAATTTTCAAGAGCAGTTGAAACATTAAGATTTCCATGTGACGTTGAACTCCAGCATTTTGCCGGATGGTCTATCTTATCAAAGACAACCTTGTCATATATCGTTGTACTTGGAGTTATAACTCCCTCCTCAAGACCTGCAATAGAAGACAACAGCTTAAACGTAGAACCCGGAGCCAGAGCCTGCTGGGTAGGTCTGTTAAGCAATGGCGATGCCGTACTCTGTGTAAGATATGTGTTGTAGTACTCAGCATCTACCTTATTTGCCATTTTGTTATTATCATAACTCGGATAAGTAACCATAGCCCTTATCTTTCCTGTTTTTACATCAGTTATAACAACGGAACCTGAGCATGGTTCAAGACCAAGCTGTCCCGGAGTTATCTCAAGTTTCTTTATCTTATTGATTATAAACGAATAAGCTGAAAGCATTCCATTCTGAAGACTCTCGTACTCCTTGGCATTATATTTTATATTTCCCTGATCAAACATAAGTATACAGCAGTCTTTTCCAGAAAGCTCATAGTGATAAATAAGATAACTGTATACCATCTTTATATATTTTATATCTTCGCTAAGTAATTCAAAACCATAATCAACCAGCTTACTATATAACTCTTCTGTGCTAAAATAGTCATTACCTATATTAAGTTTTCCTAAATCCACCCAGTTCTCTGATATAGCATACTGAAGATAACTGCTAAGACTCAGTTTTCCTGCCGCGTACTTTTTATAAACAGCATCTGAGGTATCTATCTGACTGCTTATAACAATACCTTCGTTTTTCAGAGCAGTATAAAAATACTCCAGAAATTCCTGCATATCCTCAGATATATCTTTTTCTGTTTTTTTGCTGTCTGACGCAAGCAGTTTCCTCATCTCTCCCATTATATATTTAGATTTCGCCTTAAACTTACGATAAGTTTCCTTTTCCAGCGATGAAGCTCCCTTATCCCTGAAACGGCTTACATTTACCAGATTGTTCTGAATAAGTGCATTATATACATCATATATAGGAATTTTAATATTTGTAGCTGATACACCTTTAGAACCAACATCCGTTCCGTTATTTATAACAGATACAAGAATACCTGCTATATGTTCTTCCAGCAGTTTATAACACTCCTCCTGCAAATCAGCATCTATTGTGAGATACAAATCGTTTCCCGCAACAGGGTCTACTCTGTCACTTACCTCTATAACACGGCTTGTCCTTGAATTTATTGTAAGCTTTTCACTGCCTTTATCACCCTTAAGATAATCCTCGTAAACGTTTTCAAGACCGGATATGCCTATCTGGTCATCTACTGTATACTCACTCTCACCATTCTGAGCTTTTATCTCCTCAAGTTTCTCTGATGATATTCCTCCGGTATATCCTATTATATGTGCAAAAAATTTGCTTCTTTTATATACTCTTATAGTGTCTTCTATTATATCAACACCTGGTATCTCCTCATTGTTTTCCTTAATCGCTGCTACTGTCTTTGCATCTACATCAGTTGCAAGTGTTATAGACTGATACTTCTTATATCTGTTAATGAACATCGCATAGCGCACATTAAATATCTTCATTGCAGTCTTTGCATCATATTTTTCGTTATCTATGCAGAATTTAGGACTGTCTGTCTCATCCGAATTTACATAATCATATATTTCCTGTGCTGTGGCATCCTTCTGATCCTGGGTAAGCTCCCTGACCGTCGTAGAATATATCTCAGCTTTAAACCTCAAAAGAGTATTTCCATCTACCATAAATACAGGTCTTCCCTTTTTATCAAGTCCCATATTATTCTCAACAGACAAACTGCCACCATTATTTTCAATTATCTTTATAGTATTACTTATCATCACATTTTTCTGCTGTGATGTAAGCACTCCGGTCGCATCAGTCTCTGTAAATGTAACATTATACGAAAGCTTATTATACGCCAGAAGCTTACCATTACAATCATATATATTTCCCCTCGTTGCTTTTATTACCCTCGTTTTTGTAGCATTTTCCTGCGCCTGGTTGGCATACTCCTCACCCTCAACAATCTGAAGCTGAAAAAGTCTGTTTATAAGAACAAGAAAAAGAAGCACATACAAAACTGTTACAGGTACAAGACGCGAGTTGAAGAATGATTTTATATATTCTTTTAATGTGTCCCACATAGAACAATCCCTCTTTCAAATACTTTCTACTCTTCTTCAGTTGAAACACCTGTTATCTCCAAAGGTATTTCAACCGGCGGATACATCTTATCTTCCAGCCAGTGCAAAAACTTATATAAAAGCACTCCAACAATAACTGTATATACCGCCTCAGGCAATATAACACCCTTGAAATAAGAAACAAAATCAAGTCTTCCCCTTAACATAAAGTTAAACATATAGTACATGATTCCATATATAAAATCACTTATTACTATCGCTGATAAGGGAATAGACATATCATCCTTGAAATAAAGCTTATTTGCCATTCCATTTATATATCCGATAATTACAAACATTAGTATTCCCAATCCGATAACATTGCTATACAGACAATCCATCAGAAGTCCACACAGTATCCCTGAACACATACCCATCATTCTGCCATACATAAATCCTGATGCAGCGACAAGTACCAGCAGCAGATTTGGAATAACGTTAGCTATCTGTAAACTTTGAAAAAGTGTCGTCTGAAGCAGAAAACATACTACTATCAGAATGAACATACTTATATAACGTTTCATTTATCCAACATCTCCTCCAAATCCTCTGAATCTTTAACCTGCGTGATAACCAGAACCATGTTCAACTTCGAAAAATCAGCCGCTGGTGTAAGGTAACCTCTCTGTGTGATATTTGTTGAATCTTTCTTCAAATCCTTTGCATAGCCAATAAGAATTCCAGGCAGATACTTATTACTTATCTGTGAAGTCACAACCGCATAACCATCTTTTATATCTGCTGTTCCATCTATATCAGTTATCTCAATAATTCCCTGATTTGCAAGCTGGAGATTTCCACTCACAAAACAGCTGTCAGAGGTTTTTAAAAATGTACCGGCAACACTGCTTGCATCATCTATTATAGAGCGCACCTTTGAATAGGATTTATTTACCTTTGTTATAATTCCGACAAGTCCATCTCCAGCCATAACATTCATATTGACAGCAAGTCCGTCATCAGAACCCTTGTCAATAATAAATGAATTTGCCCAGTTGTCACCATCACTGCTTACAACACGCGCTGTAACTTTGGGATATCCGGCATACTGTTCGTCCAGCGAATACAATTTTCTAAAGTTCTCTAATTCATATTTATCCTGCTGTAACAGTTTATTTTCAGCAGAAAGACTGTCTATCTCTTCTTTAAGTTCATTATTTTCTTTTACGAGTTTTTCAAGAGATGTAACATACTCCATCACTTCTGATATTTTTGCCCCTATGGAATTTATACCTCTCTGCATAGGTGTTACTGCATTCCCTACAACAGAGCGCAATGGAGCCATCTTATCCTCAAATTTAAAAGAAACAAATATAAGAGCAACACAAATTACCACTATGACTATAAGTATATATTTAGGATCTATCGTAACCTTTGTTCTTTTACGCATTATTCTACTTCCTTCCACTATGGCATTTATTTAAACTTAATAGCATATTTTGCAGCTAGTTTTGAATGTTCAGTCAGAAAACCAAGCCCTGACGCAACAGTTTTCTGTGCATCTTTAGAAACATTCACCCCAATTCCTGTCTCCCGCATTATAACATCATCAATTCCATTTATCCAGGAGGATGCACCTGTAACAAAAACCCCTCTCTGCTTAATCTCATGTGATATCTCCGGTGGTGTGCGCTCAATCACAGCACGGATTGCAACAGCTATATCATCAAATCTATCATTTATAAGTGGATTGATTTCAGCAGAAGACAAAGTTATCTCTCCCGGCAGTCCTTTCACTACATCCCTTCCAACTACTTTTACCGCCCTGTCATCAGGTACCGCTGATATAAGTGATGTTTTTACAAATTCAGCAGTTCTCTTTCCTATCAGAAAATTATATTTTTTACGAACATAGTTTCTTATCTTATCATCATAGTCATTGCCACCATACGGCAGAATCTTGCTTACCACTATACCCCCGCGTGATAGAACAGATATCTCCACTGTATCCGCCCCAAGATTTGCTATAAGTATGCCACTGCTCTGTTCAACATCAAGTCCCAGACCATATGCATCCGCAACAGGCTTCGGTATAAGCATAACCTTTTTAGGTTTACACTCACTGTCAGTAATTATTCTCTCATATGCTTTCTTTTCAACATCCGTAATATCTGCTGGAACTGAAAGATAAAAATCTCCACCCTTAAATCTCCTGTGGCCTGCTAATTTTTTACCAGCAAAATTCCACAACGCCACCATGTCATCCATATCAGAAATAATTCCCCTCTTTATAGGAAACGCAACATGAATGCTTGCCGGCGCTCTCTCATACATCTCGTATGCATCTTCTCCAACTGCTACCGGTCTTTTATCTTTTCCTACGGTAGATACAATATTTTTTTCTGTCAGGACTATTCCCTGACCTTTTCTATATACTTTAATGGTATTTGACCCAAAATCAATTCCATAAGCTTTATGTCCCATAAAAACTTACTCCCTTCCAGAAAAAAAATAAATATCTCCAAAATTTTACTACATATCCTGTAAACAGCTTTCCTTTATACTCACATAACTGTTGTCACCGATAACTATATGGTCAAGCAGGGCAATACCAATAAGCTTTCCTGCCTCGCAAAGTCTCTGCGTGAGAACAATATCTTCTCGGCTTGGCGTAGGATCCCCGGAAGGATGATTATGTAAAAGTATTATTGATACCGCCTTATATTTAAGTGCATTATAAAATATCTCTCTCGGTGATGCCATAGATGAATTAAAAGAACCATTGGATATAACAATATCTTTTACCATGGCATTACGTCCATTGAGAATAAGAAGTCTAACCTGCTCATATTCCAGAAATTTCATCTTATGCATAAAGTAAACTGCTACTCTTTCAGGCTCATTACAAATAAGCTCACTTTCAGAGAGAACAGAAGACATCATCCTTCTGGTAATCTCATTAAGGCACAGGAGCTGTGTCGCTTTCACCTTTCCTATACCTTTTATCTCCTCAAGCTGAGCTCTTGACATTTGAAAAAGTCCGCCAATCTTCTGTCCGGGAATACTGTTTATAATCCGTACAGCAAGTTCTGTGGAACGCTCCCCACAACTCCCCGTTCTTATTATAACAGCCAGAAGTTCCGCATCTGACAGACTTTCTGCACCATATATGCAGAACTTTTCATAGGGCTGTTCAGAAGCTGGCAGCTCTTTCATTGTAATTTTATCCTTTTTATCAATATCGTAACTCATTCGGCCTCCTGTTTCCAGAAGACTCTCCCAAAAAGCACATTATTTATTATCATATCACAAAAAACTTTTTTTGTATACAATTCAATTAAAGTTCAACAATCCCATCATTTATCATATACTGTAAAGACATTGTTATTCCAAATCTTGCGTGATACCATGTAAGACCGCCCTGGAAATAGACTGCATAAGGAGGCTCTATAGGTCCATCTGCACTAAGCTCTATCGATGAGCCCTGAACAAAGGCTCCTGCTGCCATTATTACATCACTGTGATATCCCGGCATTGCGTAGGGTTCCGGTGCAACATGGCTGTCAACAGGAGAACCTGCCTGAATACCTTTACAGAAAGCGATAACTGCCTCTGGTTTTCCAAGTGTAACCGCCTGAATAATGTCATATCTTGGCTCTTTGCTGTCGGGAACTACTTTATAACCAAGCTTCTCATAAATATTTGCTGCAAAAACAGCACCCTTAAGCGCACCAGCTGTAACTGTAGGAGCAAGGAAAAATCCCTGAAAGAAAGACTGGTTTACACCAAGTGTAGCTCCGACTTCCTTGCCAAGACCCGGTGCAGTAAGTCTGTATGCACACATATCTATAAGTTCTTTTTTACCGACAATATATCCCCCTATAGGAGCAAGTCCTCCACCCGGATTTTTTATAAGTGAGCCAACACACATATCTGCACCAACCTGTGTAGGTTCTATTGTCTCAACAAATTCTCCATAGCAGTTGTCAACCATACATATCACTTCCGGTTTTACTGATTTTATAAATGCTATAAGCTCTCCTATCCTTTCTACTGAAAGAGTAGGTCTTGGATCATATCCCTTCGAGCGTTGTATAGTTACAAGTTTTGTCCTTTCATTTATGGCATTTCTTATTCCCTCAAAATCAAACGAACCATCTTCAAGAAGGTCTACCTGACTGTAAGTTATGCCAAATTCCCTTAAAGAACCAGGAGGATTATCTTCTTTTATTCCGATTACTCCCTCAAGAGTATCATAAGGACGGCCAACAGGAGACAAAAGTTCATCCCCAGGTCTTAAATTTGCTGAAAGAGCAACCGTAAGTGCATGTGTTCCACATGTAAGCTGTGGTCTTACAAGAGCTGACTCTGCCTCAAAAACATCTGCGTACACAGCCTCAAGAGTCTCTCTCCCGAGATCATCATAACCATAACCCGTAGAAGTCTCAAAACATGCTGCACTAACCCTGTTCTTCTGCATTGCACGAATAACTTTTGTCTGATTATACTCTGCAACAGCATCTATCTGTTCAAATCTTTCTTTAAGACTTTTCTGAATATCATCACAAAAGTCATACACCTTTTCACTTATTCCGGCATCAATATATAATTTTTTTAAAGTATCCATATAATCCTCCAGTTTTTTAAAGTTTTATGTTCTTATAATATAACTTATCAGAAGTTGCAATGCAAGTTCTGATAAAA
>JAFPDA010000052.1 GCA_017425575.1 Lachnospiraceae bacterium
GAATTATCTTTTAGATACCTTGCCGCATGCTTTACATCCGGGACAGTTATAACCTGCGAATTATTATTATCCTCAAAAGTATCTTCTCTCAAAAGCCTCACATACTCTGTATGAGTCTGACTGCATGCCTCCAATATATTTTCAGTAACTGCTGTGGCATATGGGTGTGTCGCATCAATCACAATATCATAGTCATGCATAAGTGATATCATTTCCTCTATCTGTAACCTTCCTATATGAACACTCACACACTTAAGTTCTTCCATAACTTCCCTGCCAAAATCAGTTGCCACACAAACCTTTGTCTCAACTGATTTTTCACTCAGAAAATGACATATCTCTTTTCCTTCGCTGGTTCCTGAAAATACTAATGCTCTCATATATTTTTATATCCTCTCGGTGTCACAAGCTTATTATTTATAACCTTTGTCTGACTGTTTCCAATAAATACCGTTGTAAACATATCAACTTTTGCATCTCTGAGTTCTTTTAATGAAACAATCGTATATTCCTCGCCCTCTCTGCCAATATTTTTAACATAACCACATGGGGTATCAGGAGATTTATACTGAAGCATAAGGTCACAGGCCTTCATAAGATAATCTGCTCTCTTTACACTTGATGGGTTATAAAGAACTATACAAAAATCTGCATCAGATGCCAAAAGAAGTCTCTTTTCTATCTTTTCCCATGGTGTTAAAAGATCACTAAGACTGATAAGACAGAAATCATGGATAAGAGGAGCGCCAAGAACAGCCGCCCCGCTAAGCGCTGCTGTCACACCCGGGATGACCTGAATATCAACTTCAGGATAAGCTTCACAGACTTCGTACATAATTCCTGCCATTCCATATACACCTGCATCACCACTGCACACCATTGCAGTAGTTTTTCCTGAAAGGGCATACTCAAGAGCCTTTTTACATCTGTCTATCTCCTGTTTCATTGCAGTTGCATACACTTCCTTACCCTCACACAACTCCTCTATAAGTTTTACATAAACAGTATATCCTGTGATTACCTCACTCTCTTCTATGGCAAGTTTTGCCTGCTCTGTCATATACTGATATCCTCCAGGCCCAAGTCCTATTACATAAATCTTTTTCATCCTCTTGTCCTCCCTTCTATTTTTCTGCGGCATTCTTTTATCTTATCTGCATCTAGAAATTCATGCATACCGCCAATCATCATTTTTACACATTTATCAACTGCAAGTTCGATTACAGCCTCTTCTTGTTCAATCTCTATATTTTCATTTCTAAAGTTGCCATAAAGTCTCTTTCTCATGGCTCCCTTCAAACGTTCAATCTCTTCTAATGAATTTTCATAACTGTACCAGTGATAAAAGTTGGACACTGCTTCCTCAACTATCTCATAAACTCTGCTTAAGGTTTCCTCATCCACATCTGTCTTAAATCCAAGCTCATTTATATTTTTTACTGTACAAAATTCTCCAACCGCCGCATCAATATCCCTCGGCATCGCAAGGTCTATCATAAGCTCCGGAATCTTAGATAATCGCTTTACCTTTTCAGGTTTTACAGTGCGGTGCGGGCTTCTTGTTGCACTCACAACAAAATCACATTTCTCCATATATTCATAACGCTCTGCATATGATATCTTTTTGCAGCCCTCTACAACAGTGTTATTGCCATGTGCATAGCCTCTTATGGTAACAACCACATCACAGCCTTTTTCATAAAGAAGCTGCTGCATAAGTCTTCCCATATTTCCATTTCCAATTATAAGAGCCTTTTTATCACTGATATCTTTATAATGCTTCATTATCAAATCAAATGCTGCATAGGCACTTGATAATGGAACACCAGATATCTGTACATTTGTAAGCACTTTCTTTCCTGCCGAAACTGCATTTCTAAAAAGTACATTTAAAACTGAATCTGTACACTTCTCATTCCTTGCTATATCCCAGGCATTATTTATCTGGGTTACAATCTGGCCTTCACCTAAAATCTGAGATTTAAGTCCACTTGCAAGCTCAGACAGATAAAAGGCTACATCCCTGCCTTCTTTTGTCTCAAAACTTCCTTTAAAATCAAAAATTCCTGCTGCCTCAAGAAGAAGCTCTCCCGCAGATTTCTCTTTTTTTATATCCTTTTCCTCTTCTTCACCATAAATATCATCCATCTCAGGCTTATCAATTCTGCGGCTCAGATAGATTTCAGTGCGGTTACATGTTGCAAGCAGCACACAGCCGCTGACCGATTTATCTTTTTTAATCTCATGAATTATTCTTCTGATTTCCTCCTCAGAAAAAGCAAGCCTTTCTCTTTCTGATATACTGCTGTTTTTAAAATTTAAACTTGCAAGTTCTAACTTCATATTTCACCTCATTATTTCCTCAAGGTATATTCAGTCCGACAGAAACCGTAACTCCCACTCCTTTTGTCTTAGGAATTATTATTTTGCCGCCATCCATCGCCCTTATTGTACTTCTCTCACAGACATTATCTGTTCCCGTAATGCTTTTTACAAACTCTGATGCTTCAAAATCACCATCTGTTTCATTTAATTCTTCTGCACTAAAAAATCTGACAGGTACACCCAGATACTCTCCCAGCTTTAAGATTGACTTTTCCTCTTTTTTTATGTCAATAGTTGCTATCTCCTTCACAGCCTGCTTAAAAATTCCATACTCCTCAAACAGTCTGTCAACAAGTTCACAGAGAGCATTCTCATCTGCATCTTTTTTACTGCCAGCACCAATTGTAATACATTTCGGTATTAAATGGATAGTATTTTTATACATATCATTTTTATAGGGTGATACAGATATTCCATTTGGAAGCTTTTCATTATTAAAACTAAGTCCCTCTGGAATATCATTATCAAATATCTCTTTAATATCAGAAAACAAAGGACTTGTGATTCCAACCTTTTCTCCTTTAAGAAGGCTTCCCGATATATCCTTAATCTTACTCACAGGCCATATGTAATACCCTTTTTTCTTTGCCCAGCTGTCTACAGCCCACACCTTATTAATGTCTGTCGCTGTCGTTATAACAGCCGTTGCACCCATTCTCTCTGCTAAATACCCTGCAAGTTCATTTGCTCCTCCAATATGGCCTGAAAGTATTGGAATCACAAATTTTCCAAGTTCATCACACACTATAACTGCTGGGTCTGTGTCCTTTTTTCTGATAAGCGGTGCAACAGCCCTGACTGCTATTCCCGCTGCCCCGACAAATATCAGAGCA
>JAFPDA010000053.1 GCA_017425575.1 Lachnospiraceae bacterium
AAAGTTTCATCTTTGTTTTCTATAAGCTTTTTCCCATAAAAATACTCTGTCTCATCTTTATATTTCTCACATCCCGGTACTGCCCTTATAACAACATAATATTTCCCCTGGTCAAATACCATCTGCTCAGATTCGATTTTAAAGCCATTGTCATGAAGAAAATGCCTTACAAGAAATATCTCAGACTGTGGAGAAAGTACAAGTTCTTTTGTACTCTTAACAACCTCTATCCTCTCTGAAAGTATTTTCTTTATAAGAGCACCACCCATTCCACTTATAAGAATGGTATCTGCTTCTCCTATCTCCAGTTTATGTGCTCCGTCAGACAATCTCGTTTCAATATATTCACTAAGGCCGGCTTCCATGATATGTTTATCAGCGCCCTCAAGCGGCCCTTTGTTTATGTCCATTGCTATAGCTCGCCTGGCTATAGCATTCTGAATCATATATATAGATGTAAATCCATGATCACATCCAATATCAGCAACCACTCCGCCATTTTTGACACTGGATGCAACACATAAAAGTCTCTTCGAAAGCTGTATATTACTCAAGATAATCTTTTAACTTGCGACTACGGCTTGGATGTCTGAGCTTGCGGAGAGCTTTTGCTTCAATCTGACGTATTCTTTCTCTGGTTACACTGAATTCCTTACCAACCTCTTCAAGAGTTCTTGCACGTCCATCTTCAAGACCAAAACGAAGTTTAAGCACCTTCTGCTCACGCTCTGTAAGTGTTCCAAGCACTTCTTCAAGCTGTTCTCTGAGGAGTATAAATGCAGCAGCCTCTGCCGGTACAGGAACATTGTCATCCTGAATGAAATCTCCAAGATGGCTGTCCTCTTCCTCACCGATAGGAGTTTCAAGAGAAACCGGCTCGAGAGATATCTTCTGAATCTCTCTTACTCTCTCGACAGGCAAATTCATCTGCTTTGCAATCTCTTCAGGGTAAGGCTCTCTTCCGAGTTCCTGAAGAAGCTGACGCTGTACTCTCACAAATTTATTTATAGTCTCAACCATGTGAACCGGTATTCTTATAGTTCTTGCCTGATCAGCAATAGCTCTTGTTATAGCCTGACGTATCCACCATGTAGCATAAGTACTGAACTTATATCCTTTTTTGTAATCAAACTTCTCAACAGCCTTTATAAGACCAAGATTTCCCTCCTGAATAAGGTCAAGGAAAAGCATTCCACGTCCAACATAACGTTTTGCTATACTTACAACAAGGCGAAGGTTGGCCTCTGCAAGCTTTTTCTTGGCTTCCATATCACCTGCTTCCATCTTTCTGGCAAGCTCAACCTCTTCATCAGCACTGAGGAGTGGAACTTTTCCAATCTCTTTAAGATACATACGAACCGGGTCTTCTATGCTGACACCGTCAGGAACTGACAAATCAAGATTTTCAATCTCATCATCGTCCGGAACTTCTCCACTTGCTTCAAGCTCAAGAATAAGATCATCTTCCGCATCTTTATCATCAGATATACGCAGAACATCTACTCCACTCGCCTCAAGAAATTCTATAACTTTTTCTGTTTTTTCTTCGTCAAGGTCTATATCTGAGAGAAAATTGTTAATCTCAGTAAGCTCAAGAACGTTTTTCTTGTTCTTTGCAAGCTCTTTTAATGCGATAAGTTTCTTCTGAAAATTTTTCTTTTCTTCCTCAATAGCCTCCGCACTCTTCTTAGCTGAACCTTTTGCAGTTGTTTTTCTCTTAGTTGCGGCAGCAGCCTTATCTGTTGTATTTACTTTTTCAACACCCATGTTATTAACCAATTTCCTTTCTGTTGCCATAATTGACTTTCCTTTCATATCATGTCCGGCTTTTTTGATAATCTATCCATCTTGCAAAGAAATATGCATTTTTGAGAAGTTCTGCAGAGTTTTCTTTTCCTCAATAATCTTTTTGAGCTCATTCATATCTTTCAATTCTCTCGTTCTTCTTTCAATGCTGTATTCCTTTATTTTAAACACAAGCTCGTTGAGTGCCTTTTCCTGCTCCTCAATATCAAGCTCGGTTTTAAAACTTGTCTGAAACATTCCCGCTACAATATTCTGCTGCTGGGCATCAGGAAAATTGTTTATTATCTTTGCAGGAACTAATTCTCCGCTGTCAAGCTGCTGATACAGAAGCTTTGCAGCTTCACTGTAAGGCTCTCCGAAGAAATCGTCTGCCTTTACAATTGAACTCACTTTTTCAAAAAGTTCTGTTCTCTCAACAATCCATGACAACAGTAATCTGTAAGAATATTCTATCCCTTCTTCTGAAAAACTCTTCTTCTTTCTGACATTAGTGTCAGAATTTTCAAAATCCTGTTCATATCTTTCAGGAAGCTCTGTCCCATACCTTATAACAAGAGACCTGAGGTCATCCTTTCTGATAGAATATTTTGCAGCAAGTGCCTCAATATAATTTTCACGCTGAACTTTATCTTCAAATGTCAAAAGCTTCTTTGCCATTGCATGATAAAATTTTGTTTTCTGTTCAGGATCATTCATATCAAAGCTTCGCTTTATTACATCAATTTCAAAAAAGAAACTATTTTCAGCCTCATCAATCCTCTTTTGAAATTCCTCTGTGCCAAGCGCCTTTATAAACTCATCAGGGTCTTTATAAGGCTCCATATGGATTATCTTTGCATTTATTCCGACCTGTCTCATAAGCGGAATAGCTCTGAGCGCCGCTTTTACGCCAGCCTCATCACTGTCATAAGTAAGAAACACATTCTCTGTGTACCTTCTTATTATGTTGGCCTGCTGACCTGTAAATGCTGTACCAAGCGATGCCACAGCATTTGTAAAACCTGCCTGATGCAGGGCAATCACATCCATATAGCCTTCACAAAGTATAAAACTGTCTTTCTTTCCAAGCTTGGCATAATTTAATCCAAACAAATTTCTACTCTTGTCGAACAATTTTGTTTCCGGAGAATTCAGATATTTAGGTTTAGCATCGCCCATAACTCTTCCACCAAAACCAATTACCCTGTTATTTACATCCATAATAGGAAAAATAACACGATTCCAGAACTTATCATACACTCCGCGCTCTTCCATCTTAAAAAGACCTGTCTCTTTTAAAATTGAATCACTGTAACCTTCATGGCGAAGATATCTATACAATTCTCCACCACCCTGACCTGCATAACCAAGCCCGAAGTGCTTTATCGTGTCATCTGTAAGTCCTCTGGAACTAAGATAATCATATCCAGGTTTTCCCTGTGGTGATTTCAGCTTTGCATAGTAATAACTTGCAGCCTTCATATTTATCTCAATAAGAGTCTTTCTGAGTCCATCCTGACGTTTCTGTTCCTCAGTCATATCCTGTTTCGGCAAATCTATTCCCGCTCTCTGCGCAAGAGCTTCGATTGCTTCGGTAAAGCTGTAATTTTCATACTCCATAACGAAAGTTATAACACTTCCACCTACACCACAGCCAAAACATTTATACATCTGTCTTGACGGATTTACATGAAAAGACGGAGATTTTTCATTGTGAAAAGGGCACAGACCCATATACCCTCCGCCTGTGCGTTTAAGTCTGACATAACTGCCAATAACATCAACTATACTGTTTGCAGAACGAACCTGTTCAATCTGCTCCTCTGTATACCACGGCATAAAAAACCTCCATTCTCAAATTATTCCTATGCTGCTTTTTCTTTTCCCTTCTTTATATATTATTCGACACAAAAAATGTATTTCCTTTTTTATTTATATACTTTTTTTACATTTGTTCCCCATAATAGTAGAAGCCCTTACTTTCTGACAGTTTTACAGGCACTATCTTTCCTATAAGCTCCTCACCACCCGGGAAATGAACTGTATAATTCTGGCTTGTTCTTCCTGTAACAAGACTTGAATCATGTTCATTTACTTCTTCAACAAGAACATCTACAACTTTTCCAACATCTTTTGCCGCTTTCTCTGCCGCAATCTCCTGAACTTTATTCAAAAGTCTGTCAAATCTTACCTTCACAACGTCCTCTGGTACCTGATTCTCCATAGAAGCAGCAGGAGTGCCTGTTCTCTTGCTGTATATAAATGTAAATGCACTGTCATAACCAACTTTTTCAACAACTTCCATTGTCTCTTCAAAGTCTTCATCTGTCTCCCCCGGGAAACCTACGATTATATCTGTTGTAAGAGCAATATCAGGAACAGCTTTTCTAATCTTTTCTACAAGTGTAAGATAGTCCTCTTTTGTATAATGACGATTCATTATCTTTAAGAGTCTGCTGCTTCCAGACTGAAGTGGCAGATGAAGCTGTTTGCATATCTTCTTTGATCTTCCCATAACCTCGATAAGCTCATCAGATAAATCCTTTGGATGAGAAGTCATAAATCTTATTCTCTCAAGCCCTTCAATCTTTTCAACCTTCTCTAAAAGCTGTGCAAAGCTTATAGGATTTTCAAGATTTTTACCATACGAATTTACATTCTGGCCAAGCAGCATAACTTCAACCACACCATCTTTTACAAGACACTTAATCTCAGCAATTATATCCTCAGGCTCTCTGCTTCTCTCGCGGCCACGAACATATGGCACTATACAGTAGCTGCAGAAATTATTACATCCAAACATAATGTTTACACCACTCTTGAATGAATATTTTCTCTCTACCGGAAGCTCCTCAACTATCTCAGTTGTATCTTCCCATACATCTACAAGCATTTTCTTCTTCTCAGATTTATCGAAAACTCTTGTCGCAAGAAGTTCTGCAAACTTGAATATATTATGTGTTCCAAATATTACATCCACATTTCTGTAGCTTTTCTTAATCTTATCAACTACATCCTTTTCCTGCATCATACAGCCACACATCATTGTAATCATCTCAGGATTTTTGTTTTTATATTTCTTAAGCTGACCAAGTCTTCCATAAACTTTAAGGTTAGCATTTTCCCTTACTGTACAAGTGTTAAATATAACCAAATCTGCATCCTCTGATTCAGTTTCCTCATAACCAATCTTTGAAAGTATACCGAGAATCTTTTCCGAATCTCTTGCATTCATCTGACATCCAAATGTCTGGGTACAACAGAAAAGACTACGCCCTAATTCTTCCTTTTTCTGAGTCACCCATTTCTTAAGTTTTGCCATAAAGTAATACTGTCTGTTAGGTTCAGTCTCAGGTACAGGAGCCATAAGATCAACCTCATCAAGATCTATCCCCTTAGGGTCTGAACAATATCTTAAATCTATCATAAATAAAATTCCTTTCAAAAAAATAATGCCAGTACAACAAAAATTAAATATTCTACACAAGTGGGGAGATTATTTAATGGTCGTTGTGCCAATAAGCCAAGTTTGATTGTATTCAATCATAACTATAATGTCAAGTTGTCAGTTCAGCCGGTGGGGGTATGACATAACGCATAAAAAAAAAATCAGTTCAGCCTTAAATAGATGTAACAGGTTCCTTCTGCTTTGGCTGTAATCTTGCACAATCTAATCATTAGCGCATAGTTTGACAACAAATGTCAAACTTGCGTCTGTAAAGTA
>JAFPDA010000054.1 GCA_017425575.1 Lachnospiraceae bacterium
GAGAAGTTTACTGTACTCAAGCTGAAAATCTACCCAGCTTTTTTCCATTCTCTTAACAATTTTTCCTTCATATTCTTTAAAGTCTGACTCAACCTGAAACTGGCGTATATCCGATAAACTCCATGAATAAAATGTAGTTTTTACATTGCCAATCCATTTAGCAAAGTCGTCCATAGCATCATGAAAATTTGGAGCTCCCACAAGCTTGTCATCTGTAATACCTGTAAGCTGTATAATCTTAGAGTTCATTTTTCCATATATCGGCATTACATATGTCTGATACTGATCAATAAACTCAAATTTATCATTCATCTTTACAGCACCAATCTCAATCAGCTCATTTGAGAGCTTCTTCCCATCACGATACTGCTTATTTATCTTGTTCATTTCAAGATCTATAACGATATGATTCATCCTTTCACCTCGCTTTCACAATCGTCTTTTGCACTGTTTACCATTATAACATTAATTCCATAATCTTGCACTTGTTTTCTTTTTTGTAAAAATTCACATTAATTGACTTTTTATTAATTTTATGATAAATTAACCTATGGATTTAGTAGTTAACAAGCTTATTGAAAGGCACAGGTGAAATATGAGTCGAGCAGATATAAATAAAGTGAAATTATCAGTTGATAGAAACATCGGTAGCAAAGTTAAAATCCGCGCAAACCGTGGAAGACATAAAATCGATGTTGCTGAGGGAGTAATATGTAAGACTTATCCAAGCATCTTCCTTGTTGAAATTGAAAATAAGGCAGATGATACAGTCCAGACTGTTTCATTCAGCTACACAGATGTATTAACTAAAGATGTACAGATGCAGCTTATATAATATGCTGTGCAAATTAGTCTCATATAACAACAAATAAGTGGGATATCATTTCTGACATCCCACTTATTTTTATACTATCATTGTAATCTTAGTACCATATCCCTCACGGCTCGAAATTTTGAGTTCTCCACCAAGTTCTTTGACATTGTGATTTATAACATCCATTCCGACACCTCTGCCTGAATAATCATTTGGCTCATCTGTAGTACTGACTCCGCTGTGCAGAAGCATACCATAGATTTCTTCATCTGTATACTCTTCAGGAGCTCTGTTTAAAAGATTGTTGCGTATTGCACTCTTTATAACAGCCTCCTTGTCTATTCCAGCTCCATCATCCTCCACACAAATCTCAATCTTATCTTCTTTTTTGGAAAAAGAAAGTCTTACAAGTCCCATCGGAGATTTTCCCATAATATCACGTTCTTCCATATCCTCTATGCCATGGTCTACCGCATTTCTGATTATATGTATAAGAGCACTTGATACCTTTTCTCTCTTTGATTTATCAATCATTGTATCCTCACCTGTCACAAGCAGCTTAACAGGTTTCTTCAATGTCGATGCCATCTCATCGACAAGCATCTCCATTTTCTTTGCAACCGTCTTAAAATCAGATTTTGTAAGATGTTCAATAGCATTAAGAATTTTTCTCTTCATATCTTTCATTCTTGCAAGTTCATTCTGATTTAATACAATGCTCTGCTCTCCAACAAATCTGTTCTCTATTTCCTCGACATATTTAGAATATGCCTCCATAGTATTATAAACATTTTGTATATCTTTTTGTTTTATAAGCACAACTGCATCACTATCAGCAGTTAATTCTTTTTCTTTAGGTTCTTTTTGAGCAGACACTTCTGATATTGTGCTTGTCTCTGCACTTGGAATATAGTAAACCTGACGTGCCGAACGCTTTTTTCCCGACTGTTCTTCAGTTGATTTATCAGTCTTAGCTGTTATATCATCTACTATCCTGTCCTTATACTCCTCTTTGATAGTGACAAGATATTCTTTCATCTCTTTTTCAAGCTCTGTATGACCGGCATATAATGGTTTGCCCTCTGGCAATTTATCTAACTCACCCTTAATATAATCGACATATGATATCAGCAAATGATTAAAATATTCTGTATCCTCTATCTCTATGCTGTTATTTCTGTAAAAGTACAAAACACTCTCAAAAGCTCTGCTAAGTGCCGCAATTGTATCAAAAAGCATCATTGTAGAATCAGCCTTCATCGTATGAACATCTCTAAATACTTTCTGAATAAATTCACTACCATAGCTTTTACATTCTTTATAATCAAACAATGCATTCTTCAATTCATTTATAAGAACATTGCTCTCTTCATAAAAAATTTCCATCATTGAATCCAAAACTCATTACCTCCACAATATATGTCAGTTTGAACATTTAAGCTGTTTCTGCACTTTATAGAAAATCTCCATAATATCCGGATCAAATCTCTTTCCTGATTCACGTCTCATAATTTCAAGACTTTCTTCATTTGAATAAGCCTTTCTGTATGCCCTGTCACGATTCAATGCGTCATAAACATCCACAACAGCCATTATTCTGGCGCAAAGAGGTATTTCCTCACCTTTAAGACCATATGGATATCCTGTACCATCCCAGTTTTCATGGTGATACTTAGCTATGTCAATAGCCATCTTTATGAGCTCATTCTGACTATTATCTTTATACAATTCTTCTAACTGGTTTGCTCCAAGAATAGTATGACTTTTTACAATATCCCACTCTTTGTCAGTGAGTTTGCCATCTTTAAGAAGAACACTGTCTTTTATTGCAAAAGTACCTATATCATGAAGTCTTGATGCGACTTCTATACAGTCAATAAAACTGCTTGTTATTTCCTTATCGAATTTAGGAGAAAACTGAAGACTTATCGCGAGCATTCTGCAGTTTTCACCGATTAAACCCAAATGACCACATTTACCATCATACCTTGATTCAAGCAGACTTGACAGTGCATATAGTATATTTTTCTGTTCCTCTGCAACCTTCTGCATCTGGGAGCTTACCATCTTATGTAATTTTTTATTGTATGACTCAAGCTCCTGCTGCATCTTATACATCTTGAGGTGAGTATTAAGACGCATGGTTACCTCTTCTTTTTCAAAAGGTTTTGCTATATAATCAACAGCTCCAAGCTTAAAACCTTTAATTTTATCTTCCACAGAGTCAAGTGCAGATATAAAAATAATAGGTATATCTCTTGTCTTTACATCAGATTTTAACATTGTACAAAACTCAAAACCATCAATCTCCGGCATTGATATATCAAGCAGTATAAGCTGAGGTATCTTCTGTGCAATAGCTGCCTGAGCTTGCTTTACACTTATAACAGGACGTGGTATATACCCGGCAGTCTTTATCATCTCTGATAAAATCACAAGATTTGTGGAAACATCATCCACTATAAGAATATTTAATTTTTGATTATTAGATGTATTCGCCATCAGTGTTTCACCACCTTCTATATCCAGACTTGCTCTTATTCTTCTACTGCACTGCTAAATTTTTCATCTATAGCCGCTTTTAACTCTTCATATTGACTGATAGATGAATCGTGATCACCTTTTCTAACTGTCATCTGAAGTCTAAATGCCTTTCTCTTAAGATTCATTGCGTCTTCCTGAACAAGCTGTTTAACATTTTCAGCAAAACTATTTGCTCTGTCCCAGTTTTCCATCTCAATGCAGATTACCAGCTTCTCCATATTCTCTTTAATCTGCTTGCGGTTTTCATCAGAACCAAGTTTATAAATCTCACTTTCCTCTTCTTCCATGTCATCATCGGCACTTCCAAAATTAAATGAGTATGATTCCCGGCTTGCTGCACCTGTTGTCTCAATTGCCGGCTGTGATGTAGGCTTTTTAAGTTTTACAGAAAAAGAGAAGGTGCTTCCTTTTCCTTTTTCACTCTCAACATTTATATTTCCACCCATCATTTCAACAAGACTCTTTACAATGCTAAGTCCAAGTCCGGTTCCTCCAAACCTTCTTGTGATAGACGCATCAACCTGAGAGAAACTCTTAAACAGTTTATCCATCTCATTTTCTGCAATACCAATTCCAGAGTCTATTACCATAAAGAAAATCTCAATATTGTCGTCTATGTCCATAGTCTTGACAACATTTACCACAATCTGTCCAACAGATGTGAATTTTATGGCATTTGATAAAAGATTATTTAGTATCTGTGTAATCCTTAACTCATCACCAACAACTATATCCGGAATATCCTCAGATACATTGCATATAAGCTTAAGACCTTTTGCCTCAACCTGTGGTGTATTAACCTTCATCATCTTGTCCATCATCTTATGAAAACTGAACTCACCATTTTCAATAGTGAATTTTCCAGACTGAAGTTTTGAGTAATCAAGAATATTATTGATAATCTTAATCATATTGTTACAGCACTGGCTTATAATCTCAACAGACTCTCTCTGTTCTGAGTCAAGATTTGTCTCCAGAAGATTCTGTGCAAGACCAAGTACACCATTTACAGGTGTTCTAAGCTCATGTGTAACATTTGCAACAAGCTCATTTCTCTCTTTATGTACTTCTTCAACTTCTACCTGTGCTGACATAAGTTCTTTGGTAGCTTCTTTCTGTCTTGCTATATTACGGGCATAACACATTCCATAACAGCCGGTATCCTCCCCCAGTTCAACAACGGATACATATACAGAAAGACATGTCTGGTTTTTTCGATATGCCACAGTCTCAAAACGTTCTCTGTCTATCTTTGGACTGACTTTTATCTCACCATCAGTCACCTCAAATGCTGATCTGAAAATGTCCTGTACATAAATATCTTCATCTGGTAAATATGACAATTCTCTCTCAACAGCATCACTACGCTCACAAACTTTGCCATCTCTGTCATAAAATAAAACAATATCATTTAAAGATGTAAACATCTTCTCATAACGTTTGTACCTTTTTATAACCTCTTCATCATATACATTCATACATACCCCCCCAAACAAAACAGTTTTGCTGCCAGTTATAAAAACACCTATATGAATGGCTGTTCTGTGTATAAATTAATTATTTGCTCCACAACATTTTTTATATTTCTTTCCACTTCCGCAAGGACATGGATCATTTCTTCCAACTTTTTTCTCCTTTACAACAGTACCGGATTTCTTCTGCTGTAAAAATAACTCTTTGCGGCGGTCTGGTGTAAGAAGGTCAGCCCACTGTGGAAGCTCATAAAGCCACTCTGCCTTTGCTTCAACCATGTTGTAATATAATTTTTCAAGATCTATATCAAGTGATACCTCTGTATCCTCTGTCATATCCTCAATAGGATTTGGCTGCTTAAGACTGTCGTTAATACCATCAAGGAAACCAACCATATATTTAAGCTCCATATTATACTTCTGGGCCAACTCTTTTACTGTTCCCTTTACAACATTTGTAGGATCAGCTAAAAGCTGCTCATATACAGCCTTTTCTTCCTTAAAATATTTATCCCAGATAGCCTTTCCTGCCTTTGACTCAAGCTCTATGCCGTATGCATACTCTCTCCAATCCTGTAATAATCCCATAATTTCTTCCTCTCTAAACAATTTTATTTCTTAACTCTTTTTATCAGACCTGAGATGCCTGTCAAGTCTGAGCAAATAATTATTATAGGAACCGCTCTGCGAACCCTATAATCAATTCACGACGAAAAAACTCCGCCTTTTATCACATTATAGCATCTGCTTTTATATAGGTCAACGCAAACGTTCACCAAACAAAAAGAGGAATCACAGAAGTGATTCCTCTTTGGAGAAGGTATTTTTGTTACTTATGGGGTGTAGCAAAAACTATATAATGTATTGGGGTTTACGAGTATGAGTATAGCAAGGTATACATTTTAAGTGTGCACAAACTTGTATTTTCTTTTAAAATTTTTTTGTGCATTTTAACGCCCAAAAAGAGCAAAAGAGTCAGTTTCAACAAAAATCTTTGTCTCACCGGCTCTTTTCTATAAATCTTTATAACTACTCTTCAGTTGTCATTTCTTCTGCTGAAGCATTACTGTTCTCGTCTAAAGCTTTCTTTTCAAAGAGAGCCTCAAACTCTTCTCTGTCAATTCTTTCTTTTTCCATTAGTAAATCAGCACATGAATGAAGAACATCTATATTATCCTCAAGGATTTTCTTCGCTCTGTCATAACATCCATCAATAATACCTTTAATCTCTGCATCTATAGTCTTTGCAACATTCTCGCTGTAACCTCTGCTTGTATGTCCAAAGTCGCGTCCTATAAACACTTCATCTTCATCAGCATAATTTATCATACCAATGTTATCAGAAAAACCATACTCTGTAACCATCGCTCTTGCCTTGTTTGTGGCATCTTTAATATCCTGTGAAGCTCCTGTTGTTATATCATCAAATATTATCGACTCTGCAATACGTCCACCGAGACTTACCGTTATGTCCTGAAGCATTCTTCCCTTTGTCATATGCATCTCATCCTTCTCAGGAAGCGGCATTGTATATCCTGCTGCGCCCTGTCCTGTAGGAATTACAGATACAATGTGTACAGGTCCGACATCCGGAAGCACATGGAATAATATCGCATGACCAGCTTCATGGTATGCAGTAATCTTTTTATCCTTCTCAGATATAATTCTGCTCTTCTTCTCCTTACCTATGCCAATCTTAATAAATGATTTGCTTATATCTTCCTGCTCAATAAACTTGCGTCCTGTTCTTGCACACGCGATAGCAGCTTCATTTAAGAGATTTTCAAGGTCTGCTCCTGTAAATCCGATTGTAGTGCGTGCAATCTCTCCGAGGTCTACATTGTCTCCAAGAGGTTTACCCTTTGCGTGAACTTCGAGAATCTCTTCTCTTCCCTTGACATCGGGACGCCCTACTGCAACACGCCTGTCAAATCTTCCCGGTCTTAAAATAGCCGGATCAAGTATATCTACACGGTTTGTTGCTGCCATAACAATTATACCTTCATTAACTCCAAAACCATCCATCTCTACAAGCATCTGGTTAAGAGTCTGCTCACGCTCATCATGGCCTCCTCCAAGTCCTGAACCACGCTTACGCGCCACCGCATCAATCTCATCTATAAATACAATACAAGGGGCATTTTTCTTTGCCTCTGCAAACATATCCCTTACTCTTGATGCACCTACACCTACAAACATCTCTACAAAGTCAGAACCTGACAGGCTGAAGAATGGAACTCCTGCCTCACCTGCAACAGCTTTTGCAAGAAGAGTTTTACCGGTTCCCGGAGGTCCTACAAGTATTATACCTTTTGGTATTCTCGCTCCAACATCTGTATATTTGGCAGGATCTGCGAGGAAGTCAACTATCTCCTCTAACTCCTCCTTCTCCTCTTTAAGACCTGCAACATCACTGAATTTCTTTGCATTCTTGTCGTTTGGATCTATTCTCTGTGCACGGCTCTTTCCAAAGTTCATCATCTTTGCATTGCTGCCGCTTGCTCCTGCCGACTGTGCTGACAAAAATGAAAACAAGAAGAAAATTGCTATCAGACCAAGTCCATATGGAAGAAGTGTCGTTATAATCCATGACGTCTTCTGTATATCATGCATCTTGTAATTGTCTGCAAGTTCCGGATCCTCTTTGAGAATCATCTCAACTTCCTTTACATCAGATACAAAAAAATCTACTGACTGTCCATCTGAGAGAACAGCAGTTATCTCTCCCGTTGGTGTCTCCTGATTAGGTAAAATCTCTACTGACGTTACTTTTCCTGAATCAACATCCGCCTTAAAAGCATTAATATTATAAGAACCTGAGGCATTCTGGTTAAATGTGCCTGAAGCATATACTGCAACAAAAATTATTGCAAGAATAAGCACATAAAAACCAATGCCTACGCCCCTCATCTGTTTTTTCATCAAAAAATCTCCTAACTAACTTTTTATTATTTTGTTATTATCTGTTCCGGCAATAACTATTATTTAAACTCCAATACACCTATATATGGCAGATTACGATATCTCTGAGCATAATCAAGACCATATCCAACCACAAATTCATCAGGGATAACAAAACCTGTATAATCAGGTTCTATATCTGCCTCTCTTCTGTCGGGTTTGTCAAGCAGTGTACAAAGTTTAAGGCTTGCAGGATTACGTGCAAGGATTATCTTTTTTATAAGACTCAGTGTATGCCCTGAATCTATTATATCCTCAACAACAATAATATCACGGCCGTCAACAGGCTCATCAAGGTCTTTCTTTATTTCCAGATGTCCAGAACTCTCTGTTCCATTGCCGTAACTTGAAGCTGACATAAAATCCATAGTAACAGGCAGCTTTATTCTTTTCGCAAGTTCACTAAAGAAAAAAATACTTCCCTTAAGTATACATATCATGTGTACGGTTTTTCCTGCATAGTCTCTGTCAATCTGCTGTGCTATCTCTTCAATCTTTGCAGCAACTACTTCTTCCGATAATAACTCATGTATTATCTCTTCCATAACAATCCACCTTTCTCTATCAGTTCTTTTCCAAAGTCATACCTATAACCTCTGTTGTTTTATCTGTAATATAATAGTATACACTGGTTCTTCCCATTTCAGGAATCCATAAAACATGACTTCCTTCTGCAAGCACCCACATCTTATCTCTGTAATCCTTGGGAATCTTCTGGTCTATCATAAGACGATTAAGCTTTTTCTTTGAACCCTCAGCATTCAGTAAAAGATAATCTCCCTCCCTCGGATAACGAAACTCGAGCATAGTTTTGATTTTATCATAATCAAACCATTTCGTACAACTATTTTTTACTATTATTTTCTCCCTTTCGGAAAGCTTTTTCTTCTCTGACGTTATAATATGCTTTTTCCCATCTGTATATGTCAGTTCTATCTTCTCAGAAAAGTTAACCGGAATAGAAGCTTCTTTGCTTATTGTATCAGATTTACAATCACATTTTCTTAGCCATATGTCGTTATAATCCCTTCCTGCCGTCATATCATAGGGAAGATTCAGCCTTTTTCCTGTATCTCCATAAAAAAGACTTATAAAAGCCTCTACATGGTTAGTGGTTATATCTTTTCGGCGGCAGGCCACATGCTCCATGGCTATCATTACAACCTCTCTCTGTATAACTATATCCTGCTCGACAAACTTCTCCAGAGATATTATACACTCTCCCGGATTCTCCTGAGTCATATCAGCATATGCATTATATGCCATCTTACTTACATAATCAGATACATCACGAAGCTGTGCTGCTGTCTTTGCCATATGCTCTACCGCCGCAAACCCCATATCCTTTTCAAGATACGGAATCACATTATGTCTCAGTTTATTTCTTGAATACTCATCAGCTTCATTGGTGGAATCTGTACAGAAGGTTATACCCCTCTCCTCAAGGAACTGCTCTATCTCACATCTCCTGACAGCAAGCAATGGACGTATTATGTTGCCATTAACCGGCCGCATACCTCCCATTCCTCTCAGACTGCTGCCCCTCATAAGCTGAAAAA
>JAFPDA010000055.1 GCA_017425575.1 Lachnospiraceae bacterium
ATGAGGCGATGCGGTGGCATCGTCGATTGACGACAACGCAGCAGATGGAAATTTAGACAAGTGAAACAGGCCGTTAATTGCCGTGGGTTATACTAGTACAACGACCATTAAATACCTACCACATTTGCTTGCCTATTTTTGCAATAGCACAAATTCAAAAATCCTCAGCGTAGCCCGCTACGCCTACGTTTTTTGAACTGCACTCTTGCAAAAATATTCTACGCAGATATGGTAGGTATTTAATTTTCGTTGTACTAGATGATGTCAGTATTGAGATGAAAAGTCTGTTGGATTATATAGACGGAAAAGAACCAGAAGATGATTTTACGAAGGAACTGGATAAGGCAGTAAATGAAGTTAGGGATAACGAGAAATGGAGGTTGGAATATATGACTTTACAGATGAGTTATCAGGAAAAATATGAGATGGGTGTGCAGGATGGAATAGAGCGTGGGGCGTTAGAGAGCACAATTGCTCTTGTATGCAAAAAATTAAAGAAGAATAAATCGTTATCACAAATTGCAGATGAACTAGAGGAAGATGAAGCAAAGATAAAAATAATATATGATATAGCTGTAAATGAAAATTTAGAATGTAATACTGGTGCAATATATGATAGGGTTATGAAAATTTATAACAAGTAAACAACAGTAGTTAATTCTAACGGTCACATATGTCTGTTGAAATCTATGTTAGATAGCAAAGATAATAAATCCTGCAATATGTTTTATATAGGTTGCAGGATTATATTTTAAGGATAAAACAAACTGATGTTTGCAAAAAATCTATATATGTTCTGTAAAAGAGATGATTTCACTTGAATGTTTTTATGTGATGGGACATATGTCAAATATCCACAGCAAGAATTTATTCTGTTAAATAAATTCTTGCAAGGAATAATTGTATGATATATAATAGAATAGTATGGATATACGCAGAACTTAAAATATAATTCAGAATGATTTGAGGCGGAATGAATTATAAGAAAGGAAAAGCTATTTAATAGCAGGTGTAAGGATGCAGAGAAAATCCGAGGTTAACAGATGTACAGCAGAGACAGATATAAAACTTTTTATCAATCTTGATGGAACAGGCAGGGCAAATATAAATACAGGTATAGGTTTTTTTGACCATATGCTTAACAGCTTTGCAAGACATGGTCTTTTTGATCTTGATGTTACAGTAAAAGGAGACCTTGAGGTAGACTCACATCATACGATAGAAGATACAGGTATTGTTCTTGGACAGGCTATAAAGGAGGCTGTTGGAGACAAAAAAGGAATTAAGCGTTTTGGAGAGTGTATACTTCCAATGGATGAGACACTTATGTTATGTGCCTTAGATCTTTCCGGAAGACCATATCTTCAGTACAATATAGATTTGACAGTGCCAAAGGTTGGAGACTTTGACACAGAGATGGTTCATGAATTTTTCTATGCTGTGAGCTATGGCGCAGGGATGAATCTTCATCTTAAGCAGCTTGATGGAGTAAACAACCACCATATCATAGAAGCGGCATTTAAGGCATTTGCAAAAGCGCTGGACCGTGCACTTGAGTATGACCCAAGAATTGCAGATGTGCTTTCAACAAAGGGAAGTCTTTAAGATTGGAGGAATAAGGATGAGTCAGAAAAAGCTTGTTGCATTCATCAATGCTGAAAATGAATACTCTGCAAATATTATAAAACTTGCAGATAAATATTCCTGTGATGGTGCAGATGGATTATTTATATATAATTATTCTGGAGACGAGGCTTCCAGGGAAGAATTTCTGCTTACAGTAAGAAAAATTGAAAAACAGATTGACATACCCTTCTGTATTGGTGTATATGTAGATAGATTTGAAGATGCAAAAAAAGCATTATACACAGGTGCTTCAAAAATTGTTATAAGGAAGGCTCTTATGCCGGAAGAAGATGTGATGTCAGAGATTATATCAAGATTTGGCAAAGATAAGATTGCACTTGAAATAGACATGAAGGCTGATTTCCACACAGCAGAAAAGATAAATGAATATTATGATATGGGTATTGGAACAGTGATACTTAAACATATCAATATGACACAGTCTTTTAAAGATGTGGTTGCAGGCTCAAAGGCGAATATTCTTATAAGGGATGGTCTTATAAGAAATGACCTTGAAGAACTGTTATCCATGGAAAATATGGATACAGTGATGACTAATTATTTTGAGGACAAAGATATATATAAGGCAAAGAGAGCCTTGAAGAACAATGGTGTGGATATCGATGTATTTGAAGCTTTAATAGATTTTTCAGATTTCAAACTTCTCGATAATGGTCTTATACCTGTAGTTGTTCAGGATTACCGTACCAATGAAGTCCTTATGGTTGCATATATGAATGAAGAATCCTTCAACAAGACTATTGAGACTGGTAAGATGACATATTACAGCAGGAGCAGACAGGAACTCTGGTTAAAAGGTGACACATCAGGCCATTTTCAGCATGTGAAAAGTCTTATGCTTGACTGTGATAATGATACTATTCTTGCAAAAGTCCGCCAGATTGGAGCGGCATGTCATACCGGCAGTTACAGTTGTTTCTTTAAGGAACTTGCAAAGAAAGAGTTTAGTAAAAAAGATCCTTTTAAGATACTTCAGGAAGATTATGATATAATTATTGACAGAAAGAATAATCCTAAAGATGGTTCATATACAAATTATCTTTTTGACAAAGGCATAGACAAGATTTTAAAGAAATGTGGAGAAGAGGCAGCAGAGATGATAATTGCAGCCAAAAATCCTGAGTCAGAAGAATTAAAATATGAAATTGCTGACTTCCTTTATCATATGATGGTGCTTATGGCAGAATGTGATATTGACTGGGAAGATGTTGCAATAGAATTGTTGAACAGACGTTAATGTAAAGCGAAAGGGATGGTGATTATATGTTGACAGCAGCGCTTTTAGCTGGAAAAAGTCTTGCAGACTTAACTTTTGGTGGAGCATTTTTGTGGTATTTAGTTAAATTTATTATATATGGAGCAGTTGCATTTGGAGGAATCCTGCTTGGCTGCAAACTTAGAAAGTCAAAGAATGCAAAGGCTGAGTTACAGACACCTGATAAAGGGGAATGATTTTATAATGGAGATTGAGAAGAAATTCAAAATTAAAAATTTACCGGATAATCTCAGCCAGTATGAATCAAAAAAAATAGAGCAGGGATATCTGTGTACAGATCCGGTAGTTCGAATACGTAGGAGCAATGACCGATATATACTAACTTACAAATCCAAAATTGTAGATGAGCATGCTGATAAGGAAGGCGTGAGGATCAATAATGAGATCGAGGTACCACTTACAAGAGAAGGATATGAGCATCTGCGTGAGAAAACGGACGATAATCTCATAGAAAAAATCAGATATATTATACCACTTTCCGATGGACACAAGGGTGAACTTGATGTTTTTGGCGGAAAGCTTCAGGGGTTATACTTTATTGAGGTTGAGTTCTCTGATGAGGAGGACGCAGATGTATTTGTCCCACCTGAATGGTTTGGTGAAAATGTAAGTGATGATAAAAGATATACTAACAGCTTTTTGTCTAAGTGCGAAAATCTGGATGTATTTCTATAAATGAAAAAAAGATGGAGGCCCATTATGTTTAAGATTGTAAAAAAAGAATATCTTGCCAATAATATTTGGTTAATGGATATCGAGGCACCAAGAGTGGCAAAATCTTGCCAGCCTGGACAGTTTGTTATTGTAAAAATGGACGAAGAGGGTGAAAGAATTCCTCTTACAGTATGTGATTATGACAGAGAAAAGGGAACAGTTACTATTGTTTTCCAGACTGTTGGAGCATCTACTACTGAGATGGCAAAGTATGAAGTAGGCGATTCATTTATGGACTTTGCAGGTCCTCTTGGATGTGCATCAGAGCTTATTGAAATGCCTATAGAAGAACTTAAAAAAGAGAATATTCTTTTTGTTTGTGGTGGTGTTGGTACAGCACCTGTTTATCCACAGGTTAAATGGATGAAAGAGCATGGTATTGATGTTGATGTTATAATCGGTGCCCGTACAAAAGATATAATGATTCTTGAGAATGAAATGAGAGAGGTTGCTGCAAACCTTTATGTAGCAACAGATGATGGTTCATATGGTTTCAAGGGAAATGGTTGTGACCAGATTAAAGATCTCGTTGATAATCAGGGTAAGAAGTATACAAGAGTTGTAGCTATAGGACCAATGATTATGATGAAATTTGTATGTTTACTTACAAAGCAGCTTGAGATACCTACAATTGTCAGCATGAATCCTATCATGGTTGATGGAACAGGTATGTGCGGGGCTTGTCGTCTCCAGGTTGGTGATGAGATTAAGTTCGCATGTGTTGACGGACCAGAATTTGATGGTCATTTAGTTGACTTTGATCAGGCTATGCGTCGTCAGAGAATGTATAAGACTGCTGAAGGCAAAGCTATGCTTGAGCTTGAAGAGGGCGATACACATCATGGCGGATGTGGACACTGCAATTAAGAAAGGAAAAAAATCATGGAAGTAGATGTATTAAAGAGAGTACCTGTTCGTGAGCAGGATCCTAAAGTACGTGCAACAAATTTTGAAGAAGTATGTTTAGGTTATAATAAAGAAGAAGCTATGGCAGAGGCAACTCGCTGCCTTAAATGTAAAAATCCACAGTGTGTTAAGGGATGTCCTGTAAACATTGATATCCCAAGTTTCATTAAAGAAGTAGAAGCTGGAAACTTTGATGAGGCATATCATGTAATTAATAAATTCTCAGCACTTCCTGCTGTATGTGGCCGTGTATGTCCACAGGAGAGTCAGTGTGAGTCTAAGTGTATTCGTGGCATTAAGGGTGATGCTGTTTCTATCGGAAAGCTCGAGCGTTTCGTTGCAGATACAGCTAGAGAGAATGGTATTAAGCCTGTTGCTGCAAGTGAAAAGAAAGGTAAAAAGGTTGCTGTAATCGGTTCTGGTCCTGCTGGTCTTACATGTGCAGGAGATCTTGCGAAACTTGGTTATGATGTTACAATCTTTGAGGCACTTCACAAAGCCGGTGGTGTATTATCTTACGGAATTCCTGAGTTCCGTCTTCCAAAGAGCAAAGTTGTAGACAGCGAGATTGAGAATGTTAAATCTCTCGGTGTTAAGATTGAGACAAACGTAGTTATCGGTAAGGCTACAACAATTGATGAACTTCTCAATGAAGAAGGTTTTGATGCTGTATTTATCGGCTCTGGTGCTGGTCTTCCTAGATTTATGGGAATACCTGGTGAGAACGCAAACGGTGTATTCTCAGCGAATGAGTACCTTACAAGAAGTAATCTTATGAAAGCTTTTGATGACAAGTATGATACTCCGATAGCTGCTGGTTCAAAGGTTGCAGTAGTTGGTGGCGGTAACGTTGCTATGGATGCTGCAAGAACAGCACTTCGTCTTGGAGCAGATGTACATATCGTATATCGTCGTAGTGAAGAGGAGCTTCCTGCCAGAGTAGAAGAAGTACATCATGCTAAAGAAGAAGGAATTATCTTTGACCTTCTCACAAACCCTGTTGAGATTATCGAGGATGAAGAAGGAAATGTAGCTGGTATGAAATGTATCCGTATGGAGCTTGGAGAGCCTGATGAGTCTGGTCGTAGAAAACCTGTTGAGATTGAAGGTTCAGAGTTCGTACTTGATGTTGATACAGTTATCATGTCACTTGGTACAAGTCCTAACCCACTTATCTCTTCTACAACAGAAGGTCTTGAGATAAACAAGAGAAAATGTATCGTTGCAGAGGAGCAGACAGGTGAGACATCTAAGGCTGCTGTATATGCTGGTGGAGATGCTGTTACTGGTGCTGCTACAGTTATCCTTGCTATGGGTGCCGGTAAAGCTGCAGCCAAAGGAATTGACGAGTTCCTTAGCAAATAATTAAATACTAATATCTGCTATCGGCGGATGTTACAAATAAACATATAAAAGAGCCATTATTTTACAGAATAGTAAAGTAATGGCTCTTTTTGTGACGATTCAGGCTAAGTGAAAGCGTGTCTCACGTGGTGACATTGTTTGTTTTTATGCGTCATGTCATAATATAGAGATGAACTGTTACCTTCATACGAAAAAACAAGTACATACAAGGTATGTAAGCTTATTAGCAGTATATTTTTTATGCAGAATATATAAAAATATAAAGTTGTAATAACAGAAATAGATAAACGCATATTTGGAAACTGATAAATAAAAATAGTTTTTGTGTGTGATATAGCATATTTGAGGTATTGTTTTATAAAATGTAAACATTGTTGTACAGAATTACGTCTGTTAAGATTATTTATAGAAAAGCTCAGTGAGCAGAATTACTGTGAATGGTAACGTATAAATAATTGTCACGAAAATTTTTATTTTTATTATTGTTGTTATTGTACAATCTAAAATTTCTAATTATCTTTTATCAGGCTTTCTACCATGATAGGACGAACAAAGATATAAGTTATCTCGTAGAAGTCGTAATGATAATTCTAAAAAATTCCTAATAGTAATATATCTTGATTTTAAATTAAATTTGCAGCTTGTCTTATTGGGCTTTTCTATTATAAAAAATATGAAAATGGAGGAAGTATAATGATGGGCAGGAGTTTTGAGTATGAGGAGTTTAAGGCAGTCATTGTTGAAAATGTACAGAGGAGGCTTGGAAAGCAGGTTGTTATTGAGATAAACAAAGTTGTAAAGAATAACTCGCTTGAGTTTGATTCAATGGTTATACGTGAAAGTGGGAGAAAATGTTCACCTAATTTTTATTTGAATCTTTTATATAAGGAATATCTGGACGGGGGTGACATAGAATGTATAGTTGACACTGTGATTGAACAATACAGGAAACCCGAACCTGAAGGAATCGAAGATATAACCTTTGAATTTGATAAGTGTTCTGATAAGATAATATGCCGGCTTGTATCAAAGGAAAGAAATCGTAGTATGTTAGATATGATACCGTATATACCGTTTCTGGACATGGTGATAACATTCCATTATATAGTTATTGATGATGCAAGTGGTCTTGGCTCTGTGAGAGTAACAAATGCAATGCTTGATATGTGGGGGATTACAACAAAGAATCTTTACAATATAGCTATACAGAATACAATGAGAATGTTTCCAAAAGTATTTTGTTCGATGAAAAGCATGCTTGGTTCAATGCTTAATGATGATGAAAAAGAACTGCTGCCAGAGGGGATATTTGAAGATGAGAATAATGGTGAGCCTTATGTGCTTACCAATTTAAAAGGTATAAATGGTGCGGCTGTTATGGTATATCCCGGCTGTATGGATGAGATATCAAATATGATTGGAGGTGATTTTTATATTCTTCCAAGCAGTATTCATGAGGTGCTTATAGTAGCTGACGATGGCATGTTGTCGGCATCGGAACTTATCAATATGGTCTGTGATGTAAATGAAAAATGTGTACTTCCAGATGAAATTTTATCAGACAGAGTTTACAGATACTCTGCTGAGAAGGGGAAGGTCGAAATGTGTGAAACTGTTGCAGAAAAATAAAACTGACACAATTTTGCTATTGCATTGTTCTATATAAAAGTGTTAATATCTTATAAGATTTACAGAGTGCCTGTGTTTCAGGCATGGAAAATTTATAGAAAGGTAATGGTAAAATATGTTGGAAAACAAGAAGACTGGTTTATGGACAAAAGTATCTGTTTTTATTATGGCAGTTGCTGCTTCGGTAATGTTGCTTGGAAATACTTATGTTATGGCAGCAGAGCATACTGCAAATATAACTACAGACAGACTTAACGGAACTTGTGAATATGTGGTTCAGGGGATTGATATAACTACAGAAAAAGAGATGACTGTTAAAGTGTCATATATTGACGAAGAGGCAAAGGTGACTGATGAGGAACAGAAAGAAGCAGTTGAAGGACAGCAGGAAACTGTACAGAATGAAGCTGAATCAGCACAGAAAGTAATTGATGTTTATGAGCAGAAAGTTGTGTTTGATGAGACAAACTGTATAAATGGAGAGTACAAAGGTACTTTTTCGATGAATGACTTTACTGTAAAAGATTATAGGAAATATACAGTATCTGCATATTTTGGAGAATCTACGGAAGCATTTTTAATTGGAGAATGTGACTTTTCTATACATAGTGATAATATGAAACTTTATACAGTTGGAGAAAAGTATGATATTAATAGAACATTTACATTTTCTACAATTGATGCAAATAATATAAGTGTACCTGGAAATTCAAACAAGATTAAGCTTGTTATCTGGAAATCTAATTCAAGTGTGGAGAAAGGTACAGTATGTGGTATAGAGAAGGAATTTAACACAGCTGTAAATGCTGATGCAAAATCATGGGACATTGACTTGTCTTCTGTATGTAAAACATATGGTAAATATAATGCATCGATTGTTCTTGCAGATGATACAAAGGCAGTACTTGCAACATCAGAGTTTGATGTGGCGCTTGTGTATACAAATGTTGCAATGAGAAGAACAGCAGAGCTTAATAAACAGGCAGCATTTAAAGTATATATAAGCGGACTTAGAAGTTCACTTGGAATAAAGAATGTCAAATTTGATATTTATAACAGCAGTGAGAAACTTGTATGCAGTAAAAACGGAAGAAAAATGGAAAACCGTCCATATTATTATGTGAATGTTTCCATGAGAAATCTTAACTACAAACTTGATCAGTACAGAATTAAAGTTACTGTCACAAACAGCCAGAATGTGCAGTCGGTTGTTAAAAAGATGGGTACGGCAGATGTAACCCCTAAAGGAGGTACATTTACCATAACTAAGAAATCAAATGCCACATGTAAATTTGTACTTAAAAATGCAAATATAATTGGTGGAATTAAAGATGTTACATTCCGTGTTTATTCTGTAACTAATGGAAAAGAGAAACTTTATAAAAAATTCCGTGGAGTATATTCAAAGAAATCATATATAGCAGATATGTCATATCCTGGTAAGGGAAATTTCATTGTATATGCATATGCCACAACTAAGTGGAATAAGCAGGTTGAGCTTAATTATGAAAAACTTAAGATAGCAAAGTCTGACCTTGGCAAGAATGGCTGGATATATGAGACATATGCAGGTAAAGAATACAAATTTTATTATAAAAATAATGAAAAAATGACAGACCTTACAGGTATTTTAAATATCAAAAATGGGAGTAATATGTATATTGAGATAAACAGAGCAGCTTGTAGTGTTACAGCCTATGCATATGACTCAGAGAAAAAGGATTATATTATTCCCATAAAGACATTTACAGTTTCTGTTGGAAGAGATACATTGACAGTGGGTTCTGCTTCAGCACTTACATTAGAGTCATCGTTTTCTCCAATAGGAACATATTCAGTCTGCAGTAATGGTGTTGCTTCAAAGTATACACTTAAGACAATGAATGAGCCAGATGGAAGTGTCTGCTATGCGAGATGGGCTACACATATAGTTGGAAATGTATATTTTCATGCTATCGCTGTAGGAAGCCAGTCGCACAATGCGCTTAATCCTACAACATATAACAAACTTGGTTCACCTGCTTCAGCAGGCTGTATAAGAATGACAGTGGCAGATGCAAAATGGATATATGATTATGCAGCAGTTGGAACAAAAGTTGTTATAGAAAAAGGAGATGCGTCCAAACCGGGTCCTTTGGGAAAAGCGGCAACTATTAAAGTTTCAGGCTCAATAAATTATGATCCTACAGATCCTGAGATTTCAACAGCTACAAAAATAAAAGATTATAAAGCAGGACGTATAAGTGGATATATGACAAAAGATGGAAAGAAAATAGGTTATTAATCTTCTGGAGTTTGGTAATACATAATAGATGGTGCCGATTACAAAATGGATAAAATTAGTTTGTAATTGGCACTATTTATTTTGTTGTTTTTGTGGTATAATGTATTTATCAATAAATGGAGGTGTTTGAGTTGGGTCATTATAACGTAACAGAGATAGCAACAAGGTTTTATGAACTTGATGTAAAGGTCTATGAGGCAACAGAAAGCTCTATGGGAAGAGTTTTTCCAGCAGGAAAAGAGGTTTCAGTAAAGAAACTTGCAAAAATGATAGACACAGATAAACGTCATTTTATAAGAGATGAGACGATGCTCATTTCAAACATGATAAGGACTATTAAAGATCCTTCAAAAGCTAAAGAGTGCAGAAATGAGCTTAATGAACTCAAAAAGATTCTTGAAGAGTTCAACCCTGTAAAAGTATTGCCGGATTCTTATACAAGTAGTATTGCAGATAGAAAGAAGAAATTTCAGGAAGGTAATCATAAGATTATATGTATTGGTCGTGAATATGGAAGCGGCGGTCATGAGATTGGTTACAGACTTGCTGAAAAACTGGGTATCTCATACTATGATAAAGAGATTATAACAATGGCATGTGAACATCTTGGAAAGGAATTTCCAGATGACTCTGAAGCTTCTTTGAGAAAAGCAATAATGAAATATCGCAGTATATTAGGTTTTCATGGAAATGATGAACTTTTCTTTGCCCAGAGTAAAATGATTGAGTATATGGCACAGAAGGAAGACTGTATATTTATGGGACGATGTGCAGATGTGGTTCTTGAGCATGCAGGTATTCCAAGGATTTCTATATTTATAGGAGCTCCTTTTGATGAGAGAGTAAAACATGAGATGTCATGTACAGGCGTTGACAGAGACCGTGCGGTAGAACTTTGTCATCATATGGATAAACTCAGAAAAGCTTATTATAACTATTATACAGGACGTAAATGGGGACATTCAGAAAATTATGATATATGCATAAATACAGCATGCTATGGTATTGACGGAACTGTATCAATACTTGAGAAAATGTATAATTTCTTTTAATAGTTGATTTGCTTATATGGCCATATTTAGAAAATACGGAGGAGAATATAATGTTTGTGACAGATAGTGTAAAGTACATAGGTGTAGATGATAAGGACATTGAACTTTTTGAGAGTCAGTATGTAGTACCGGAAGGAGTTTCTTATAATTCATATGTGATTATAGATGAGAAGATTACAATTATGGATACTGTAGATGCGAGAGCAACAGAAGAGTGGCTTGCAAATCTTGATAAGGCTCTTGAAGGAAAGAAACCAGAGTATCTTGTGGTATCACATCTTGAGCCGGATCATGCAGCAAATATCAGAAGAGTGGCAGAGATTTATCCTGATATGAAGCTTATTGGAAATGCCAAAACATTTCAGATGCTTCCTCAGTTCTTTGAGGATTTCGACATATCAGACAGAACTGTAGTTGTAAAAGAAGGTGATGAGATTTCGATTGGAAGCCATACACTTCAGTTCTTTATGGCTCCTATGGTTCACTGGCCGGAAGTAATGGTTACATATGAGAAGAGTGAGAAGATTTTATTCTCAGCAGATGGATTTGGTAAATTTGGTGCCATAGATTCTGATGATGATGAAGGATGGGCATGTGAGGCGAGACGTTATTATATCAACATTGTTGGTAAATACGGTGCACAGGTACAGGCATTATTAAAGAAGGCAGCAACACTGGATATTGCTATTATTTGTCCGCTTCATGGACCTGTTTTAAATGAAAATCTTGGATATTATATTGAAAAATACGATATCTGGAGCAGTTACAGACCAGAGGATGAGGGTGTCCTTGTCGCTTATGCATCAATTCATGGAAATACAGCACAGGCGGCAAAGAAATGTGCTGAGATGTTAGAGGCAAAAGGCATAGAGAATGTAGACCTTATGGATCTTTCAAGAGATGATATGGCAGAGGCAATAGAGGCAGCTTTCCAGTATGACAGAATGGTGCTTGCATGTGCTACTTATGATGGAGGTCTTTTCCCTGTTATGGAGGACTTCCTTAACCATCTCAAATCCAAGAATTACCAGAAGAGAAAAGTAGCTCTCATCGAAAATGGTTCATGGGCTCCTATGGCTGCAAAGAAGATGACAGACATGCTTCAGACAATGAAAGAGATTGAAATCTGTGACAAGACAGTTACTATTAAATCTGCTGTAAAACAGAGTGATATTGCAGAAATTCAGGCGCTTGTTGATGCAATGGCATAAGACAAGGTGTTTGGTTAAAATGTTATATTGAAAATATCCAGTAGTGAATCCCGATGGGGTTCACTACTGTTTTGTTACTTTTTAAGGAATTTGATAATTATGATTACTGAAATTGAAGATGCTGTTATAGTGTGGAACTATGACGATAAATACAATGGCGCCAGGATTATGAGGGTTTATACAGCGATGCCGTCATATACAATTCCTGAATATCTGGACAAAATAAAGGTTACATCAGTTGGTCCATATTGTTTTAGTGATGTTAACAATGTAAAAAGATATATGGAAATTTCTGACGATTTGAAAAAAAGAATAGAGACAGTTACAGCAGATAAAGGATTTTGTGAATTTTGCGGAAATTATATAGAAAGTATTGGAATTGCTGACAGTGTTGTGGAGATATCAAACAATGCTTTTTATAACTGTCGTAATATGAAGAAACTGCTTATAGGTTCAATGCTTACGGAATTTGGAAGTGATATATTTATGAATTGCCGTAAGTTTCATGAACTTGATATAAATTGTAATATAAATGAAAAGACAGGATTAAAACAGCTTCTTAGCAGATATGGAAATGACCTTAAAGTAAAATTTATTGTGAATGGAACCGTATCTGCAGAAATTTTTTATCCTGAATATACAGAGTCATATGACGAGATAGCACCTGCCCATATTTTTGGAAGAAATATAACAGGAGAGGGCTTCAGGGCAAGACAGTGTTTTAACAATGATGTGCCTGATATGGCAAAGTATGATAAGATATTTGCAAAAGCCTCTGTGGAAGAAAGTATTTCAACAGTATGTGAAATGGCTATGAGCAGGCTTATGTATCCTGTTGCTTTGGGTGATTCTGCAAGGGAAGCTTATCTTGATTATATTAAAACACATGATAAAGAGATTGTAAGTATAATTACAGCCAGGAAAGATATTTGGAGACTTAAGTTCTTATGTCAGGAAAACAGGGTATCTGTTGCGGCTGTTGATGCAGGAATTGCCTGTGCATCTGAGATGGAATGGGGAGAGGGTGTGGCAAGCCTTCTCAAGTGGAAACACGAATTTTTTGATAATATAAAAAAGAAAAGATATGAGTTTTAGGACAATGAGGTAAGAAATGGCGCACAAAGTTACCCAGAGTGAGTGGGAAGATGAGGTATCACAAAAAATACTTCGATTTGTAAAAGATGAATTGTATCTTGATATGAGATTTATGGATATGGCATTATCAGGTCTTACATGTATGGCAAATGAAAATATAGATACATTTGCTACTGATGGGAGTTATCTTTATTATTATTCAGGACAGGTTATCCGTGCATTTAAAGTAAACTCGAAGTTTCTTAACAGACTGTATCTGCATACGGTTTTACATTGTGTCTATGGTCACTTATGGCTTTGTGGGGAGAGAGACAGGACAATGTGGGATATTGCCTGCGATATAATTGTTGAGTATACGATTGATGTCCAGGATAAAAAAAGTCTTAAAAGGCCTGTAAGTTATATAAGACAGCAGGTATATGAAAGGATAAAAAACAGCAAAGAGCCTGTTTCGGCAGCAGTTGTATACAGAGAAATATACAATCTGGAGTGGGAGCTTATAGAAAAGATTCAGAGAGAATTTTATACAGACAGCCATATATACTGGCCTAGAGAAGAAAAAATGTCTGCATCTGAGCAGGAGAGCAGAAAGAAATGGGATAAGATTTCGAGACAGACTCAGATGGAGCTGGAAAAAAAGGGTGATGATACAGACAATGGTGCCCGGATGTTTGAAAATCAGATAAAAGCCAATAAGAGCAAACGAAGATATGCAGATTTTCTCAGAAAATTTATGGTGCTCAGAGAAGAAATGCATTGTGACCCTGATGAGTTTGATATGAATTACTATACTTTTGGACTTAGGCTGTATAAAAATATGCCGCTTATAGAGCCTGTTGAGACAAGAGAGATTATGAAGATACAGGAGTTTGTAATAGTAATCGATACAAGTTATTCTACAAGTGGAGAACTGGTAAAGAGTTTTATGAATGAAACATTTACAATACTCAGTGAAAAAAACAGCTTTTTTAATGACTGCAGGCTTAGAATAATACAGTGCGATGACGATATAAGAATGGATGTGGAGATATCTGACAGAGCTCAGCTTGAACATATAATAAACAATTTTAAAATAGTTGGAGGCGGTGGAACTGATTTCAGACCGGCTTTTAGGTATGTAAATAATCTGATAGAGGAAAAGAAACTTAAAAATATGCGGGGGCTTTTGTATTTTACAGATGGTAAAGGAATATATCCGTCTAAAAGACCTGACTATAAGACAACTTTTATATTTGCAGGTGATTTTGACAGGGCAGCAGTTCCGGCATGGGCTATATGTATGAGAGTTGATTTGCCTGGCTTTTTCTCACAGGGAGGCATTTCGCTTTTTAAATAAAAAAGTTTCGCGAATACACTAGTGTAATTGATTACGATAAAATTTTGAAAGGACAATCTGCTATATGAATATAGAGAAAGCAAAGACTGAGATTAAAAATACAGTAAAAGCATATCTTATGAAAGATGATGAGGGAGCTTATGTGATACCGGAAATAAGGCAGAGACCATTGCTTCTTATAGGACCTCCGGGAATAGGAAAGACACAGATAATAGAACAGGTAGCGAGAGAGTGTAAGATAGGTCTTGTCTCATATACTATTACACATCATACGAGACAGAGTGCTGTGGGGCTTCCTTTTATAAAAGAGGAAGAGTTTGAAGGTGAGAAATATTCTGTCACCGAGTATACGATGAGTGAGATAATAGCGAGTATATACAGAAAGATGAGAGAAAGCGGACTTAAGGAGGGAATCCTTTTTATAGACGAGATAAACTGTGTATCAGAAACGCTTGCACCTACAATGTTACAGTTTTTGCAGTGTAAAACTTTTGGAAATCAGAAAATTCCTGAAGGATGGCTTATAGTGGCAGCAGGAAATCCTCCGGAATATAATAAATCGGTTAAGGAATTTGATATGGTTACGCTTGACCGTGTCAGAAAACTTGAAGTAGAGGCAGAACTTGATGTATGGAAAAAATATGCGAGAAACCAGCATGTCAATTCAGCTATATTAAGTTATCTTGAACTGCGTCCACAGAATTTTTACAGAGTGGAGGCTGATGTAGACGGAATGCAGTTTGTTACAGCAAGAGGCTGGGAAGATTTGAGCAACCTTATAGAAGCTTACAATGCGCTTGGTCTTAGTGTTGATGAGGAGATAATATATGAATTTCTTCAGCATCAGGATATAGCAAAAGATGTCTCTGCATATATAGATTTATATTATAAATATAAAGATGATTATGGCATCAATGATATTCTTGAAGGAAATGTCACATCTGATATATATGAGAGACTTACAAGAGCATCATTTGATGAGAGACTGAGCGTTGTAAATCTTTTAAACAGTGCGCTTATGGTATATTTTTCAAAAGTTGCATTATATCATAGTGTAGCAGATGAATGGTTTGCATTTTTGAAAGAGTTTAAGGCAAAAAGAGAGTCAGCAGACGCAGGAGAAAAGCTTTATCAGACAATGCTTGATGAGTATGTCTGCAATATAGAGAGCAATCGAAAAGCCGGATTTTATACCAGAAGTCAGGAGAAGATTTACAGAAAGATTATTGAACTGTTAAAAGAGAATGCCGCTGCTGATTTTGAAACTGCAAGGACAGGTTTTGATAAGTGGTGTGAAGAGCTTGAAAAGCTTGAAGAAAAGACAGGTATATGTCTTGAAAACGCATTTGACTTTATGGAAGCCGCATTTGGAAATGGTCAGGAGATGGTAATATTTGTAACTGAACTCACAATAAACAGTGAATCCAGTGTATACCTTTCAGAAAATAAATGTGACAGATATATGAAATATAACGAGCAGTTGCTTATTGGAACAAGAAAAGCACAGCTTCTATCCATGCTCGAAAAAGACGAGATATATGAAACTGAACACATGAGAGATTTTTGAACGCAAGCCTGACACCTGCTGTCAGGCTATGCACTAATGACTAAATTGTGCAGGATTAAAAAGTGTGTTGATATTTTTTGAGCATAGATATATACTTGTAGTGGTAAAAAGAAGAGATGAGATGAATTTAGCATATTAACCTTAATTTATGTTCTCTCGGAATCTCTCCTGCACTTGATTTTGAGGCTGATTTTTCGTCATATGCACACAAATTTAATCAACGTACGTTCCACGTACGCTTCATAAATTTGTGCACATCTGACAATAAATCATCTTACAAGATCAAGCACCAAGAAACTCCGAGAGAACATAATTTATAGAAGAGAGGCTTAATTTTTATGTTAATAAAAAAGGACAGAGATAATACGACAAAAAAGATAAAAAGTAAGAAATTACTGATAATTCCGGGTGTGCTTGTGGGAGCCGCTGCTGTTGTATATATAGCAGGTGCAGTATATTATAAATCCCACTTTTTTAAGGGAACAAATATTTATGGCACAGATGTATCAAAGATGAAGATAGAGGATTTTAAGGATAAATTATCTGATTATAAGATACAGGTAGAACAGAAGGATAAAGAGGGCAACAAATTTACAGAAGAATTATCCGTGGAGGATTTAGGAGTTGATGTGGCTTCCACACAGGAGCTTGAGCGTATTCTGGATTCTCAGAATATATGGAGGTGGCCATTTAATAACAGTACTGTTTATTGTGGTGGTGGAACGCTTATAAGTTATGATGCTGATAAGACTGAAACAGCAGTGTCAGGGCTTAAGTGTCTGCAGGAGGAGCAGGTGCAGAAGAGAAAAAATGCATATATATCTGAATATAAATCAGGTGAGGGTTATTCGATTGTTCCGGAGATAGATGGAAATCAGCTGGATTATGAACGTACTCTGGAGGTGATTGAAGCTGCTATAATAAATCTGGATACAAAGATAGACCTTGATGCAGAAGACTGTTATAAGAAAGCAAGGATTACTTCTGATAATGAGTCATTAAACAGAAAACTTGATAAAATGAATAAGTATGTATCAACAGTAGTTACATATGAATTTGGTGATAATACGGAAATTCTTGACGGAGAGACTATAAACAAATGGATAAGCCTTGAGGACGGCAAGGTTGTATTTGATGAGAATGGTGTTTCTGAGTATGTTGCAACTCTTAGAAGAAAATATGATACAATATTCAGAAGCAGAGAGTTTAAGACCAGCTATGGAAAAACTATCACAATAGAAGGTGGAGATTATGGTTGGTGGATGAATACAGGTGAGGAAACGAAAGAGCTTACTGAGCTTATAAAGAAAGGCAAAGTTGTAAAGCGAACCCCTTGTTATTACCAGACGGCACAGAGTTATGGTGAGAAAGATTACGGGGATACTTATGTAGAAATAAATCTTACAGCACAACATGTATTTTTGTATAAAGATGGAAAGAAGATACTTGAAACAGACTGTGTATCTGGAAATAGTGCGAGAGGATTTGATACGCCTACGGGGGTATATGGAATAACATATACAGAGAGAAATGCAACTCTTAATGGTGAAAATTATTCTACACCTGTATCGTATTGGATGCCGTTTAATAAAAATGTAGGACTTCATGATGCAGGGTGGCGTTCAAGTTTTGGAGGACAGATATATAAGACAAACGGTTCTCATGGATGTGTAAATCTTCCGCCAAGTGCAGCGAAAGCAATATTTAGTTATGTAAGTAAGGGAACGCCTGTGGTTTGTTACACCCTGCCGGGAACTGAGACGGGATTAAAGCCTTCACCGTCTCCTTCAGGGACACCGGCACAGGCGGGTTCAGCTGCTCCAACAGCACAGCCACAGTAAAAAATAAAAACGTTTAGGTTTTTCATTGCCTAAACGTTTTTGCTTTATTCAGAGAGTTCTTCCCATTTCTCCATAAGTTCTTCAAGTCTGTTGTCATTTGCCTCATGTTCTTTTGAATATTCCTGAAGTTTGGCGACATTTGTTCCGTTTGCCGGGTCTGAGAGCCAGGCGTCGAGTTCTTCGTTTCTTGCCTCAAGCTCTTCTATTTCTTTCTCAACTTTTTTGAGCTCATTTTCAATTTTTCTTAGTCTTGCCTGTTCCTCTTTCTGTTGCTGCCAGGTAAGTTTATTGTCAGCGGCAGGTGTTTCTGTCGTTGTCTGTGATGGGGCGGCAGTTTTTTCTACAGCTGTAAGCTGGGCTTTTTCATTATCCTCTTTTTTCTCTATATAGTAATCATAGTTTCCTACATAATTAACTATCTGTTTCTGCGTAAGGTCAAGGATGCGGGTTGCAGTGGTATTTATAAAATATCTGTCATGAGACACATATAGTACAGTTCCGTCAAAATTGTTGATAGCATGCTCAAGAATTTCTTTTGAGTCAATATCAAGGTGGTTGGTAGGCTCATCAAGTAACAGAAAATTTGCATCGGAGAGCATCAGCTTTGCGAGTGATACACGACCTTTTTCTCCACCACTGAGATTTTTGATCTGTTTAAATACATCATCTTCTGTAAAAAGAAATGCTGCAAGCAGATTTCGCACCTCTGTGTTTGTCATATGAGGATATGTATCCTGTATTTCTTCAAATAAGGTTTTATCCATATCAAGTACCTGATGTTCCTGGTCGTAGTATGCCATCTGGACATTTGTACCAAAGCGCAGAGTTTCCACAGAGGTAGGTTCAACTATGGAATTAAGGATTTTTAAGATGGTTGTTTTTCCAGTTCCATTATCACCTATTATAGCAACATGGTCACCTTTTTTTATCTCAAAACCTATATTTTCAAATAAGACATGTTCATCAAAGCTTTTGCTTAAACCTTTTACTGTGAGGACATCATTTCCACTCTGAATACGTGGAGTAAACATAAGCTTCATTTTTGTATTTTCTTCCACCGGTTTATCAAGTCTTTCAATTTTATTGAGTAGCTTTTCGCGGCTTTCAGCACGTTTGATTGATTTTTCCCTGTTAAAAGATTTAAGCTTTGCGATAACCTCTTCCTGATGTTTGATTTCAGCCTGCTGGTTGAGATATTGTTTCATAAGAGTGTCAAGCATAGCCTGTTTTTTATGTGAATAATCAGTATAGTTTCCGTTATACACAATACATTTTGTCTGGCGAAGCTCAATTACTTTTGTAACTATTTTATCAAGAAAATATCTGTCATGCGCAACTATAAGCACAGCACCTTTGTAGTTTGCAAGATATCCCTCAAGCCAGTGTATGGCGTTAAGGTCAAGGTGATTAGTAGGCTCATCAAGAATGATAAGCTCAGGATTCTGGAGAAGCATTTTTGCGAGTGCAACCCTTGTCTTTTCGCCACCTGATAAAGAGGCAACCGGCTTGTTAAAATCTGCTTCAGTGAATCCAAGGCCTTTGATAACGCCTGTAAGTTCACTTTCGTATGAATATCCGCCAAGCTGCTCAAATTTATGACGGGCATTATCATATTGTTTTATAAGTGAGTTGAGTTTGTCTCCTTCTGCGTGATTCATTTGTTCAGAAAGGGTATTCATTGTATTTTCAAGAGCTGGTATTTCAGGTTTTGCAGTATGCATCTCATCGATTATAGTCTTGTCTGACTCATATTCCTGATTTTGGGCGAGATAACCTATAGTGGCATCTTTCTTTATTATAACTTCTCCGTTGTCAGCAGAGAGCTTGTCCATTATTATCTTTAAAAGTGTAGATTTGCCTGAACCATTTACACCTACAATGGCTGCTTTTTCATTGTCATTTATATGAAAAGATACATCACTTAAGATGACGTCTGTTATAAATGCTTTGTCAATATGACTACATTGTAATATCATAAAAAACCTCCACGAATTGATTTGCTCGTAGTATTATATCGTATCTTGATTTTAAGGTCAATGTGTACAGTAACAGGTCAATTCATATATTCGTGATAATGCAATCCTATACTTGCGTGTAATTTGTATTTAAGTTATAATATCATATGATTTAAGTAGGAAATATAAGCTGATTGGCTTAAAAAATCAGAAATGGAGATTGAGATGACGAAACAGGAATTTTTAGATAAATTAAAGCAGGGAAGACTTATACTTGATGGAGCAACAGGTTCAAATTTGCAGAGAAGAGGGATGCCGGCTGGTGTGTGTCCGGAAGAATGGATTCTTGAAAATAAGGATGTTCTTAAAAATTTACAGATTGAGTATATTCAGGCAGGCTCGGATGTATTGTATGCGCCTACTTTTTCTGGCAACAGATTAAAACTTGAAGAGTATGGACTTGCAGATAAGCTTGTTCAGATAAATAAAGAACTTGTTCAGATATCGAAAACTGCCATAGCTGAAGCTGGAGCTGACAGAAAAATATATATTGCCGGTGATATTACAATGACCGGTGTACAGGTATATCCGGTAGGTCCACTTCCTTTTGAGGAACTTGTTGATATCTATAAACAGCAGATAAGCGCACTTGTGGAAGCAGGAGTTGATATGCTTGTTGTAGAGACTATGATGAGTCTTCAGGAGTGCCGTGCTGCCGTTATAGCTGCAAAAGAGACATGTGAACTGCCGGTTATGGTTACTCTTACATTTAATGAAGATGGAAGAACTTTATATGGCACAAATCCTGATACAGCAGCGCTTGTACTTACAACACTTGGTGTTGATGCGGTTGGTGTCAACTGTTCTACCGGTCCTGACAAAATGATAGAGATAGTCAGCAAGATGTGTGAATACGCAGATATTCCGGTTATTGCAAAGCCAAATGCAGGTCTTCCACAGCTTGAGGGAGAGGTTACTGTCTATGATATGGGACCAGAAGATTTTGCACAGGGTATGCTTAAACTTGTAGAAGCTGGTGCAGACATTCTCGGTGGCTGCTGTGGAACTACCCCTGAGCATATCAGACAGTTAAATGATATTCTTGTAAAAAATAATTTAAAATCCAGTGTTTCATTTACAGATAGAAAAGTAGTAAAAAGAGCACTTTCGACAGAGAGAAATATTCAGAAAATAGAGCTTGACGGAGATTTTCTTATAATAGGAGAGAGAATTAACCCGACAGGAAAGAAAGCACTTCAGGCAGAACTTAGAGAGGGAAGTCTTGACCTTGTTACAGAGATGGCAGAGTCACAGGAAGAACTTGGAGCAGCCATTCTCGATGTAAATATGGGAATGAACGGAATAGATGAAAAAGAGATGATGCTTAAGACGGTAAATGAACTTACAATAGTAAGTAATCTTCCGTTGTCAATTGATTCAAGTCATCCGGATGTAGTAGAGGCTGCGCTCAGAATATATCCCGGACGAGCTCTTATCAATTCTATCTCACTCGAGCCGGAGAAACTCGAAAAACTTATTCCTGTGGCTAAAAAGTACGGTGCTATGTTTATTCTTTTGCCTTTATCAGCAAAGGGACTTCCAAAGGATATTGATGAGAAGAAAGAAATAATCCACACAATACTCGAGGAGGCACAGAGACAGGGGCTTTCTAAGGAAGATATAATTGTTGATGGTCTTGTTGCAACAGTTGGGGCAAACAAGATGGCAGCGATAGAGACAATAGAGACAATCAGATACTGTAAAAATGAGCTTGGAGTTGCAACAGCATGTGGACTTTCAAATATTTCATTTGGTCTTCCAGAGAGAATGTTTGTAAACAGCAGTTTTATGGCAATAGCAATAAGTCATGGCCTTACAATGGCAATAGCAAATCCTTCGCAGGATCTTCTTATGCATGCAGTTTATGCCGCAGATCTTCTTATGAATAAGCCTGATGCAGATACAAGATATATAAACAGAGTTGCAGAACACAGAGTGTCGGTGGTTTCAGGAGATGTTGATACAGCAAGTATAAAGGTTTCGGCTGTATCAAAATCAGGTGTTGCAGAAGTTTCAGGAGATGAACTTTTTGAGGCAGTTGTAAAGGGAAGACAGAAGAAGATAGAGGAACTTACAAAGCAGGCGTTAGAGTCTGGCAGAGATGCGCAGAACATAATAGATGAGAGTCTTATTCCTGCGATAAATCATGTTGGAGAACTTTTTGACAAGCAGGTATACTATCTTCCACAGCTTATATCAAGTGCTGAGACAATGGAAAAAGGTATAGGAGTGCTTGAGCCGATTCTTGCGATGAACAGGGATAAAAAATCACTTGGAACAATAGTTATAGCCACAGTTGAGCATGATATTCATGACATCGGAAAGAATCTTGTGGCACTTATGCTTAGAAATCATGGTTTTAATGTCGTAGATCTTGGGAAAGATGTGCCTGCAGATGTTATCATTGAGGCAGCAAAACGTGAAAAAGCAGATATAATAGCTTTGTCAGCACTTATGACTACAACCATGATGGAGATGAAAAAAGTTATAAATATGGCAAAAGAACAGGGTGTAACTTCTAAGGTGATTATTGGAGGAGCTGTTATCACTCAGGGATTTGCTGATGAGATAGGTGCGGATGGATATTCAAAGGATGCACAGGAGGCAGTTGAACTTGTTTCAAGACTGTTGGGCTTATAATTAGATGTGTATTTTGTTGAGGTAGAAAAATGAGCATAGATGTGATAATACCAGTGTACAAACCGGCAGAAGACTTTGATGATGTATTGAAAAAAATTATGGCACAGAGTGTCAGACCGGATAATATAATTCTTTTGCAGACCATAGAAAATGAATCTGAAAAGGTTAAAGAGTACAGTGATGAAAATATAAAGACATATCCGATTTTAAAAAGTAAATTTGACCATGGAGCAACACGTGCATATGGAGCGAGTCTTTCGTCGGCAGATTATATTCTTTTTATGACACAGGATGCAGTTCCTGACAATGACAGACTTATTGAGGAGTTGTTAAAAGCGTTTGATGATGAAAAGGTTGGTGTGGCATATGCCAGACAGCTTGCGAGAAAAGATTCCGATATACTTGAGAAGCTTACGAGAGTCTACAATTATCCGGATAAGAGCATGGTGAAAAAGAAAGAGGATATTGAGAGACTGGGCATAAAAACATTTTTCTGCTCAGATGTATGTGCCATGTATAAAAAGAGCCTTTATGAAGAACTGGGAGGTTTTGTGAAGAAGGCTATATTTAATGAAGATATGATAATGGCTTCGCGTATAATAGACAATGGAAATTATGTTGCCTACTGTGCAGATGCAAAAGTTATTCATTCGCATTCATATACGTGTATGCAGCAGTTTCACAGAAATTTTGATCTGGGTGTGTCCCAAAAACAGTACAGTGAAGTCTTTGACAGGATTTCTTCAGAAAAAGAAGGTGCTGGCTTTGCAGGAAAAACCTTGAAACTTCTTTTGAAGAAAGGTAAGCTGTTTAAGGCATTTTATTTTTGTATGCAGTGTGGTTTTAAACTTTTTGGATATAAACTTGGAAAGAATTATGATAAACTTCCAAAGAAAGTTATTCTTAAGTGTACTATGAATAAAACGTACTGGGAGAAATGATGAAAGTAAAAAATGTGTATTAAGGATTTCACATTCTTAATACACATTTTCTTGCTTTATTATATTATTTTTGAGGTATTATTAATGGTTTTACATCACCTGATACAAGATTGTATGTATACATTGAAGACTGATCATAAGTTTCATATATAAGATAGTTTGTTGTTAAGTGAAGAAAATTATAGTTACCGGAAGATATAAGTGTCTGATAACCATTAGATAAATCATATTTATAAAGGCCATTGTTTTCACCGTCATCAACCTGATAAAAAACAGTGTGTCCATCTTCTGAAACATTATAAGTTGCAAGACGCTGTCTGATTATTGTATCAACAGAACCTCCATCGAGTCCTATACGGCAGAGACTGTAATTATCATCCATATTCATAAAGTAAAGATAATCGCCCTGTCTTGTGAGAAAAGCACAGTTGCCTTCATATATAACCTGACGCTCAGTTCCATCAATGGAAATTGAATGGATATAGTGATCCTTGTCCCAACCTGTATAATATATCTTATTATTATATACTGCGTATGGGGCAGCAGCCTCTTTCAAAAGCTCCTTTTCTGTGCTTCCATCAATTTTGGAAGAATAGAGCTGAAGTCCTTTTTTTCGGTCATAGTGCTGATAATAGACATTGTTTCCATAAAGACAAGCAACCTGGGTTGGTTCATCATACAGCTTGGCTGGATTTTTGCCGGAAGTGTTTAATCTGAAAAGACCGGTAGTGCTTAATGCTAACAATGCATCGCCATCATTCTTTAAAAGGTCATTTCTTCTTGTGTAAAATAGATATTTGTCAGCTGCATTTATATAACTTACTTTATCATTATAAAGTTTTTTAGGTTCTGTCAGGTCGTTGTTCATAACATATAATTTTCCCTGATCATAAGGATTTGAAAAATATATTTTACCATTAGTTTCGGAGAAAAGTCCGCCGTTTAAGAGATTACAGCTTGTGTTGCCAACAATTCCCTCATCACTGTACAGTTTAACCTTTCCTCTTCTGATAACCATAATTACTGCTGATGCTACAAATGCAGCAACCAGAATGTAAACTAGTATCTTTCTAAGTATATTTTTTGTTTTCATCCAATCTCCCTCCCTTAGTATAATATATATATTATATCATATATACACTGTATTTCACAAGCTTGAACAACAGTAATTGACAAATAAAAGTAACAGTTCAGGCAGGTCTGCACATTTACGAATAAAAGGTTTTCATGGTTACAGTAATACTTTCAGATGCTTTTGTAAAAAAATAGTAAAAAACTATTGACAGAAGTTTAAAGAGGTGCTAAACTCTCAAAGTGTGCCGCTTAGTGAGGTTCCTTGAAGTTTGCAAAATAGCTTTGCAAACACCGTAACTAGCGAGTAATGATAAATAGGAGGTGCAGATATGTACGCAATTATTGCAACAGGTGGAAAGCAGTACAAAGTATCTGAAGGTGATATCATTAACGTAGAAAGACTTGCTGTTTCAGAAGGCGAGACAGTTACTTTTGATCAGGTTGTTGCTGTAAATGATGGATCAATGAAGGCAGGTGCAGATGTAGCTAATGCAACAGTTACAGCTTCAGTAGTGAAAGAAGGACGTGCTAAAAAGGTTATCGTTTATAGATATAAGAGAAAATCTGGATATCATAAGAAAAATGGTCACAGACAGGCTTTCACACAGGTTAAGATTGAGAAAATCAACGCTTAATTAAGTGTGAGAAAACTATGATAAACGTTACAATTTATCAAAATAGCAGAGATGTATATTGTGGTTTCCGCATGGAAGGACATGCTGAGTATGCCGAGTATGGCAGTGACATAGTATGTTCGGCTGTGTCTGTGTTAGTAATAAATACGATGAACTCAATTGAGAAGTTCACGGAAGATAAGTTTGAAGGAGCAGTACATCAGGAAAAAGATGTGGTATCTTTCAATCTCTTATCAAACCCGGTAAGTGCATCGGCAGAATTATTACTTAATTCACTGGTTCTCGGACTTGAGGGCGTACAGAGTGAATATGGTAAAAAGTATATTAAGATTAAGTATAAGAGAAAGCAGGAGGTGTAAGACAATGTTAAAGATGAACCTTCAGTTATTTGCTCATAAAAAGGGAATGGGTTCTACAAAGAACGGTAGAGACTCAGAGTCAAAGAGATTAGGAGCAAAGAGAGCAGACGGACAGTTCGTACTCGCTGGTAATATCATTTACAAACAGCGTGGAACAAAGATTCTCCCAGGCGTAAATGTTGGTCGTGGTGGAGATGATACATTATTTGCATTAGTTGATGGTGTAGTTCGTTTCGAGAGAAAAGGTAGAGATAAGAAGCAGGCTTCTGTATATCCTGTAGAAGCTAAATAGTCTTCAAATCGATATATTCGGTTTAATCCGTAGGGGCTGTGTTGCACAGTCCCTATTTTTACATTTATAATAAATAACAATAAAGAAGGAAGGTGGAATAATATGTTTGCAGATAACGCTAAAATATATATTCGTTCCGGTAAAGGTGGGGACGGACATGTAAGTTTCAGAAGAGAACTCTATGTTGCAGCTGGTGGTCCTGATGGTGGTGACGGCGGCCGGGGCGGAGACCTTATATTTGAAGTGGACCCTGGCATAAATACTCTTAATGACTTCCGTCATATAAGAAAGTATTGTGCAGGCGATGGACAGCCAGGCGGAAAGAGAAGATGCCACGGAGCTGATGGAGCTGACCTTGTTGTTAAAGTTCCAGAGGGAACAGTTGTAAAAGAGGCTGAAACAGGAAAAGTAATAGTAGACATGTCACATGACTGCAAGAGAGAAGTTATTCTTAAAGGTGGACGTGGTGGAAAAGGAAATATGCACTATGCAACACCTACTATGCAGGTTCCAAAGTATGCCCAGCCGGGAAAACCAGGCCGTGAACTTGAAGTTATCTTAGAACTTAAAACTATAGCTGATGTCGGACTTGTAGGTTTCCCAAATGTTGGAAAATCAACATTTTTATCAAGAGTCAGCAATGCAAAACCAAAGATTGCAAACTATCATTTCACAACTCTTCAGCCTATGCTTGGAGTAGTAGACCTTGAGGGCACAGATGGCTTTGTTATTGCTGATATTCCTGGTCTTATCGAGGGAGCTTCAGATGGTGTTGGTCTTGGACATGAATTTTTAAGACACATTGAGCGAACAAAAGTCTTTATTCATATGGTAGATGCTGCTTCAACAGAGGGAAGAGATCCGCTTAATGATATAAATATAATAAACAGTGAGCTTGCAAGATACAGTGAAGAACTTGCTAAAAGACCTCAGGTTATTGCAGCTAATAAGACAGATGTATTTTATGGAACAGAAGAAGATACAGTTATCTCACTTTTGAGAGAAGAATTTGAACCAAAGGGAATAAAAGTATTTCCTATATCTGCGGTAAGTGGTAAAGGTGTCAAGGAACTTTTATATTATGTAAAAGGTCTCTTAAATGATCTTCCTGATGAGCCAACTGTATTTGAGAGAGAATATGAACTTGATGATACTACATTCCCTGATGAGCCATATACAGTTGAGTATGATGCAAAAGAAGAGATGTATGTTGTTGAAGGTCCTAGAATTGAGAGGATGCTCGGATATACAAACCTTGATTCAGAGAAGGGCTTCCAGTTTTTCCAGAAATTCCTTAAGACATCGGGAATTCTTGAGGAACTTGAGTCTATGGGAATAGAAGAAGGCGATACAGTTCGTATGTATGATCTTCAGTTTGATTACTATAAATAAGAGGTGTTGACTTGAAGAGTGTTGCTATAGAAGTAATCATTTGTATACTGGCATCTGTCTTTCTGATGGTGATACATGAACTCTCAAAAGCGATAGTATATATTATCATCAGAAAGAGTCAGGGTGTGAAGGTAAAACCAAATAAAAGCATATGGGCTGTATGGAAATATATTGATCCGCTTGGTATAGTGCTGGCTGTTATATCCTGTGCACCTTTTTCAAAACCACATATGTTCAGGATACAGGATAAAAAGACAAACAAGATACTTGGATTTACAGGATTTATAGTTCTTTTGGGTGTTTTTGCAGAGAGCATATATGCTATGAGAAATGGATACAGTCAGATGTTCTGGCCATACCTTGCAGCAATGAGTGCAGGGATGTTTATTGTAAACTTATTTCCGATATCTACCTTTGATATGGGACTTGTAATAGCTGGCTTTTCATCACAAAAGTATCTTAAGATAATAAAGTCAGACAGTCTGATAAAACTTGTATTTTTGCTTGCATTACTGTTTAATCTTATTCAGTATATAAGCGTGAGAATTATGGGAGTATTTTTATGAGTGGAATTCCTATAAAGCTTGAGGTGTTTGATGGCCCGCTGGATTTGCTTCTTCACCTTATAGAGAAAAATAAAATAGATATTTTTGATATTCCTATTGTCGAGATTACAGAGCAGTATATGGAAGTAATTTCTTCATATGACCAGAAAAAGCTTGATGTTATGAGTGACTTTCTCGTTATGGCAGCGACTCTTATGAAGATAAAATCAAAGATGCTTCTTCCGGTTGAGGTAGATGAGACAGGAGAGGAAATAGACCCTAGAGCAGAGCTGGTAGAAAGACTTCTCGAATATAAAACATATAAGTATGCTTCTTTTGAACTAAAAGATTTGCAGGTTGATGCTGCAAAGCATATTTATAAGGGTGCCACTATACCGAAAGAGATAAGAGACTTTAAAGAAGAAGTTGATGTGAGTGAGCTGTTGTCTGATATTACACTTGGAAAACTTCAGCAGATATTTCACAGTATAATGAAGCGGCAGATAAATAAGATAGATCCGATAAGAAGTAATTTTGGACAGATAAAAAAAGAAGCTGTAAGTCTTGAGGACAGAATTATTTATATCGAAGAGTATGCAATGCTTCATGAGAAATTCGGCTTTCGCTCTATGCTTGAGGAAAAGTCCGATAAAACCACTATAATAGTGACATTTTTAGGAATACTTGAGCTTATGAAAGTTGGTAAACTTAAGGTAGTACAGGAACAGATATTTGATGATATTTTTATAACTTATAACAGAAATGCTGAGGATGTTGAGATAGTTACATCCAGTGGCTGATGGGAAAGTGATGGTAGTTGGTTATGGCATTTTCAGATTTAGAGGCAAAGATAGAGGCTATTCTTTTTACTATGGGAGAGGCTGTGGAATTAAACAGAATAGCCATAGCTACAGGCTATACTGAAGATGAGTGCAGACAGACAATAAAAGATATGATGGAAAAGTACAGGAGTGAGAACAGGGGGATTCAGCTGATAGAGCTTGACGGTGCATTTCAGATGTGTACAAAATCGGAAATGTATGAGACTCTTTTGAGAATAGCCCACGTTCCTAAGAAACAGGTGCTTACGGATGTGCTTTTGGAAACTTTATCAATAATTGCATATAAACAGCCTATTACAAAGATTGAGATTGAGCATATACGTGGAGTAAAAACGGACCATGCTGTAAATAAGCTTGTGGAATACAATCTTGTATGTGAGGTTGGAAGGCTTGATGCACCAGGAAAACCTATCCTTTTTGCTACTACAGAGGAATTTTTACGTAACTTTGGAATTGAATCGCTGGATGAGCTTCCTGTTGTCAATCCTGAGAAGATAGAAGTCTTTAAGAATGAGGCAGAGGAAGAGATAAATATTCAGTTTGATGCATTGTAAAAGTCAGGAGATGAAAAATGAATATTGTAATTGATACACATACTCATACTATTGCAAGTGGTCATGCATACAATACTATAAATGAAATGATAAAGAGTGCGGCTGACAAAGGCCTTGAATTACTTGGAATAACTGACCACGCGCCTAATATGCCAGGCTCTTGCACACCTATGAATTTTCTGAACTTCAGAGCGCTCAGAAGAGAAAAATATGGAGTGAAACTTTTATTTGGAGCTGAACTTAACATAATAGATACAGATGGTAATATAGATTTGTCAGGAGAAGCCCTTGACGCTCTTGATATAGGAATAGCAAGCATGCATCCACCATGTTTCAAGGGTGGTACAGCAGAGCAGAATCTGAATGCATATATCAATGCCATGAAAAATCCGCATGTAAATATAATAGGTCATCCGGATGATGGAAGATATCCTGTTGATATGCAGAAGCTTGTATACGCAGCAAAGGAAAATCATGTGCTTCTTGAGCTGAATAATGCATCATTAAATCCTGCCGGCTTCAGGGCAAAAGAGGGTGCAGAAAACAATGATATAGAGATGCTTAAATATTGTGTGGAATATAAGCAGCCTGTAATAATTGGAAGTGATGCGCATATTGAGGAAGATGTGGCAGAGTTTGGTTATGCACTTGATCTTTTAAAGAGAGTTAATTTCCCAGAGGAGCTTGTGGTAAATACCTCGGTAGACAAGCTGTTGGAATACGCACCTTATAATAAATTGTAACGTATGAAATAATCAGACGTGAATAGTAACTAAAAAACACTGTAAAGAATTACTTTTTCTTTACAGTGTCATTTTTATTTTCGTCTTTCTTTTTTCCTAAAGTATCATCAATTATATTTTCAATAATATTTTTCTTTACCCACACATCGAAACTTAACATACATATAAAAGCAAAGTTAGAGAGCACTTTTTTCTCATCAGGGTCTTTCACATCAGAATAAAAGTTATTTGATTTATTGAGTTTGCGTATTATATCACGAAGCTGCGAATCCATATTTTCAAGCTGAAGTTCAACGATTTCCTTGTAAATATCATCAAGATTTTTACTTCCGGATGAATCAAAAAAGTGTTCTGATATAGGATCCAGTATATTTTTGATATCGCTGATTGCAAGGAAATTCTTCAAATAATATATATAAATTAAAAGAAGTATATGCTCTTTTGAATATTTCTTTTTCTCAGGTGGTGGAAGAAGATTGTTTTTTGTATAATTATTTATCATGGTCTTTGTGAGTATTTTATCTTCTTCAAAGCGTTTGGAAGAACTGAGATGTTCATCCATAAAAGTAGTAACCTGATCCATATACAAATCAATATTTGGAATGTCATCAGGCTTTATGTAATCAATATTTTGTAAACTTCTTATAAGATCTAAAATTTTATTATTATATTTTTCGTGCATGAAAAAATCCTTTCATAAACTGCTGTATCATAGCAGAGTTTGGTGAACATCTATTTTGTTACCACGCTGAATTGTATCACAAATTTGCAGATTAGGCAAATTTGTGATACTTTTATGCATCTCTTTTAGAAAAGCTTTACTCCGTCTTCCTGTCCATATACAGCGAAGCCTGCAAATCCCTGCTGCTCAAGTTTATTTAAGAATTTGCCAAGTTTTTTAGGTCTTGCGATAACTGATACCATATAATCACTGCGAAGTTCTTCTGCATATTTGAGAGCTTCGGCATAAGTGTCTGCATCATAGAATACAGCGATAAGTTTCTTCTGGTCTGGAATGTTGTAGTCTTTTTCCATAAGGATTCCAAAGATTCTTTCAAAACCGATAGAGAATCCTACTGCTGGGATATCTTCATTAAGGAATTTGCCGATAAGATTATCGTAGCGTCCGCCACCTGCAACGGCCCCGCTGTAACCTTCAGCTTCTACCTCAAATATAGTCCCTGTGTAGTAACCCTGTCCACGTACCAGTGAAGGAGTAAACTCAACTTTTATCTTGCCGTCTGATACGGCGGTAACTGTATCAATTATATTTTTGAGGTCTGTCACATAAGAAGCGTCACATACAGATGCAACTGATTCAAGAGTGAGAGAACCGCTTTCAAATAATGCAATAAATTTATCTATTGAAGCAGCATCAAAATCGTTATCCACAAGTTCGTTTTTAACACCCTCGATACCTATCTTGTCAAGTTTGTCAAAGATTATGGCAAGTTTTTCATTGTCTGCTTCATCAAATCCAGAGTATGCAAATATACTCTTAAGTATTCTTCTGTCGTTAATCTTAACCTTATAATTCTCGATACCTACACGGGTAAGAGCTTTTGTAGTAGTAAGGATAAGCTCTACCTCTGCATCTCTTGAGGCATTTCCGATTATATCTATATCACACTGCATAAACTCACGAAGTCTGCCCTTCTGAGGTCTTTCAGCACGATAAACCCTGTCCATCTGTATTACCTTAAATGGTGACATAAGTTCATTTCTGTTGTTTGCATAGTAGCGTGAGAGTGGGAGTGTGAGGTCATAACGAAGTCCCATATCTGAAAGCTCTTTTTCAGAAACATTTTCAGTGTTAAGTGCAGAAGTAAGTTTCTGACCTCTCTTTAAAATCTTAAATATAAGATTGAGATTTTCCCCGCCTTCGCTTTTGTCAAGATTTACGGCATCTTCTATAATAGGAGTAGTGATGCGCTCAAATCCTGCACTGCGGTATGTCTCAAGAATAACATTCTGTAAGTAATCTCTTATCTGAACCTCTTTTGGAAGGTAATCCTTAGTTCCTTTTACTGGAGTAGATTTCATTATATAAGTACCTCGTTTCTGATTTTTTATAATATGTTCCTATTATGAACATTACTTACTCTACCATATTTAAAGAAGTTCATCAAGAATTGAAGAAAAATTTTTGACTTCTGGGGAATAATAGTGTAGAATGACATAAAATGTATGCTATATATTTAATAATGGTAGTTGAAAAATGCCGTTGTATGACGGTTAGTTTTTGAACTGGATGGAGGAAAATATGGATAAGAAGTTAAAAGTTGGTATCCTTGGTGGTACAGGAATGGTAGGACAGAGATTTATTTCGTTATTAGAGAATCATCCTTGGTTTGAGGTAGTTGCAATTGCAGCAAGCCCACGTAGTGCCGGTAAGAAGTACGAGGAAGCTATTGGCGGACGTTGGAAAATGACTACACCTATGCCAGAGGCTGTTAAAGACATCATTGTAAAAGACGTAAGTGATGTTAAGGGTGTTACAGCTGAAGTTGACTTCGTATTTAGTGCTGTTGATATGTCAAAAGATGAGATTAAGAAGATTGAGGAAGAGTATGCAAAGGCAGAAACTCCGGTAGTTTCTAACAACAGTGCACATAGATGGACTCCTGATGTACCAATGGTAGTGCCTGAGCTTAACCCAGAGCACCTTGAAGTTATTGAGTCTCAGAAGAAGAGACTTGGAACAACAAGAGGTTTCATCGCAGTAAAACCTAACTGCTCAATTCAGAGTTATACACCTGCTCTTCATGCTCTTAAGAAAGCCGGTTATGAGCCAAAGACAGTTGTAGCTACAACATATCAGGCAATCTCAGGAGCTGGTAAGACATTCAAAGACTGGCCAGAGATGGAGCACAATATCATTCCATTTATCGGTGGTGAGGAAGAGAAGAGTGAGCAGGAGCCACTTCGTATCTGGGGTCATATCGAGAATGGAGAAATCGTAAAAGCTGACAGCCCTGTAATCACAACACAGTGTATACGTGTACCTGTACAGGATGGTCATACAGCAGCAGTATTTGTGACATTTGAGGAAGGAAAGAAACCTTCAAAAGAAGAGATTATCAAAATCTGGAGAGAGTTTAAGGGAGTACCACAGGAGTTAAAACTTCCAAATGCACCAACAAACTTTATTCAGTATATTGAGGATGATAACCGTCCACAGGTATCTCTTGATGTAAATTATGAGAATGGATTTGGTGTATCTCTTGGACGTCTCCGTGAGGATACAGTATTTGATTACAAATTCGTTGGTTTATCACACAATACAGTTCGTGGTGCAGCTGGTGGAGCAGTTCTTACAGCAGAACTTCTTACAGCTAAGGAATATATTAAAGCAAAATAATTAAGTTACCATATTTCTAAAGAAAAATAAGGAGGTTGCCCTGTATGAATAAATATAGGATTCTGGTTAAGGGTATTGTCCAAAGAGGAAATAAATTTCTTATAGTAGAAAAGTGGTATGATGATAATATTGTTGAACCATATCAGTGGGAATTTATTGATGGAGAAGCTGAGTTTGGTGAGTCGCCAGATGCTGCTGTTATCAGAATTATACAGGAGCAGACTGGTCTTACAGCTGTTGTAGGCGGAGTATTGTATACATGGACTGTTATGATTGGTACAGAGTGCAATCTTGGTCTGACTTATTTATGCCTTACAGAGCAGGATGAAGATGATGTGATTTTATCTGAGGAACTGCATGATGCCAAGTGGATTGAAGGCATTGAATTTGAGGAATATATTCATAATAAACGTATGCTGGATGATCTTGAAAAAGCAGAGTTGTATTAATCTTTTGGAGCGCATCTGTCAAGTTTTTGACAGGTGCTCTCTGTGCGTATAGGAACAAAAAGTGAGCTGCTTTTGTGGCGGCAGAAAGGAGAAAGAGTGAGCAGTATTTTAATAAAAAACGGCAGGCTTGTAGACCCTGCCAACAATATTGATGGAGTTAAAGATATACTTATAGAAGGAAATATTATCAAAGAGGTAAATGACAGTATTGAAGCTCAGGCAGATAAAGTGATAGATGCGTCAGGAAAGGTAGTTATGCCTGGATTTATTGATTTGCATGTACATCTAAGAGAGCCTGGCTTTGAATATAAGGAAACAATAATGACAGGCGCTAAGGCAGCAGCAAAGGGTGGAGTTACATCTATATGTCCTATGCCAAATACAAAGCCTGCCATTGATACACCTGAGAGAGTAAAAGATTTGCTTGAGCGTGCTAAAGAGGCACCTGTGCATATTCTTCCAATAGGTGCAGTTACACTTGGTCAGGATGGAACAGAGCTTACGGATATAGAGGGAATGAAGAAGGCAGGTGCGGTTGCCCTCAGTGAAGACGGTAAATCTGTTATGGATACACTTGTGTTCAGAAAGGCACTTCACGAGGCGGCAAGAGTTGGTATACCAATGTTCTCACATTGTGAGGATAAAAGCCTTGTGGACGGCGGAGTCATGAATTATGGCGAGAAGTCAGAGGAGCTTGGACTTCCGGGAATAACAAATGCGGTAGAGGATGTTATTGTCGCAAGAGATATACTTATGGCAAAAGAGGCAGGCTGCCAGCTTCATCTCTGCCACTGCTCAACAGCAGACGGTGCAGTGCTTATTGAGATGGCAAAGAAACAGAACCTTCCGGTTACAGGAGAGGTTTGTCCACATCATTTTGCAATGTCTGATGATGAGATTACAGAGGATGACGGAAGATTTAAGATGAATCCGCCACTCAGAAGCAGGGCAGATGTAAATGCTTTGAAAAAAGCTCTTGCAGATGATATAATGGATGTGATATCGACAGACCATGCACCTCATGGAGCTGAGGAAAAGGCTCAGAGTATGCTTAAAGCACCATTTGGCATAGTTGGTCTTGAGACATCATTTGCACTCAGTTATACCGAGCTTGTAAAAAGCGGGCTGATGTCACTTTCAAAGCTTGTTGAAAAGATGAGTTTAAATCCTGCAAAGGTACTCAAATCTGACAAAGGAAATCTTGCAGCAGGACGCACAGCAGACCTTGTAATTGCAGATATTGATACAGAGTACGAGATAAATGCAGATGAATTTGAGTCAATGGGTAAAAATACTCCTTTCAACGGAAGAAAGGTATTTGGCAGGATAGAAAAGACTTTTGTGGATGGAAAAATTGTATACGGTGAGTAATAAACAGGTAATTGTGAAAATCAATTTAATATAATAGAGGAGATTGAATATGATAAATAAACTTATAAAAGAGATTCAGAAAAAAGATGCACCTATAGTTGTTGGATTAGACCCAATGCTCAACTACATTCCTGAGCATATACAGAAAAAGGCTTTTGATGAGTTTGGTGAGACTCTTGAGGGAGCAGCGGAGGCAATATGGCAGTTCAATAAGGGGATAGTTGATGCAACATATGATCTTATCCCTTCTGTAAAGCCACAGATAGCAATGTATGAGCAGTTTGGTGTTCCGGGTGTTATGGCATTTAAAAAGACTGTTGATTACTGTAAA
>JAFPDA010000056.1 GCA_017425575.1 Lachnospiraceae bacterium
AATAAGATATCCCACAATAAATACAGCTAAACTTATAAACGAATAAGAAGGAACCACCTTTTCACATATCAATCCTGCTGCGAATAATACAGCTCCTATACATATCGTAAGCAGCTCTTTTTTCTCCTCCAAAAGCATTGCGGCAATTCCATTGGACTTCTTTTTCTCCGCAGAAATGCTATCATGTTTGTGATTATGATGCTCATGCTCGTGATGGTGGTGTTTCCCACAGCAACATTTATCTCCTTCTTCATGATGGTGTCCATGCTCGTGATGGTGGTGTCCACCGCAGCCACAACTCTCTCCTTCTGCGTGATTATGTCCATGCTCATGTCTGCCTCTTTTAATTTCCTCTATAACAGTTCCCGGCTCCATCTTCTCTGCAAGCTCTCTTAACTTCTCAAGTGCAGTTTCATGGTCTTCGGCTTCAACCGCAAGCTGTCCTGTAGCAAATGTAAGTGTTACACTGTCAACCTCCGGCAGCTCATTCATCTTTGCCTCAAGCTTTGCAGCGCAGTTTGCACAATCTATTCCACTTATTGAATATTTTTTCTTCATAATATGCCTCCTGTCCGCGCAATCAGTAAACCATTATTATACTAAACTGACTGTGATAACTTTAGAATATATGAACAACTATTCATATATTTATTTAAACTATATCACAGCAGTGATATTATTGCAATACCTTTTTCATATAGAGTGAAATTTAAAGTAACAGTTCAGCCCTTGAGTTTTACATTAGGATTTGATATTTTTATTCCTGTAGTGACTGTTAAGAAACATCAGCACTTATGCGAGCTTAGTACTGCTATGTTTCTTATCAATCGAGAGCGTGTCACCGGAATAAATGCGAATATCAAATTCTGGTATCAAAACTCAATGACTGAACTTTTACGCTTACTCCTCCACATGCTCTATTCCCTGTCTCAGTATTGTAAATACATGCTCGTCCGCAAGTGTATAAAGAACATTTCTTCCCTCTTTGCGAAACTTTACAAGTCTGTTCTGCTTCAATATCCTAAGCTGATGTGAGATTGCACTCTGTGTCATATTTAAAATATTAGCTATATCATACACACACATTTCATTTTCAAACAACACATACAATATTTTTATTCTTGTAGAATCTCCAAACACCTTAAACAAGTCAGCGAGCTCATAGAGCTCGCTTTCATCCGGCATTTTATCCTTTATATCCTCAGCCGTCCGGCTATCTATTATCATATACTCATTCTTATCTTCCATTCTATCCTCGTCCTTTCAGGCAATTCCATCACTAGTATAACCCACGGCAATTACCGGCCTGTTTCACTTGTCTAAATTTCCATCTGCTACGTTGTCGTCAATCGACGATGCCACCGCATCGCCTCATTCCTTCTCTTGGAATTTCTTCTGAGCATCTTATGTCAAGTATACTCTCTGTCTCTGTGAGAGCATTCTGATACCACAAACATGCCTCAGGAATATTATCTACCGATTCATAATACATGGCAAGCTCACAACATATCTCAGAACATGACTCACTTATGGCATCTTTAAGTGCAAATGTAAAAAATGCCACAACGTCATTTTTCAGTCTGTAAATCCTCGTAAGTACACATATAGCTTCCTTTATCTCGTCCATACTCCGCCCGTCCTGAGACATCGTATCCAGAAATACCGGCTCAGCTTTCAGAAAATCTTCCTCTGTGCCTGAATGAAAAAGCTCCATTGCATACATATGATGAAGCTTTTTAGAAAGCCTTCTCTCTCCATTACATGCGACTCTGTATAATGCCTCAAAGTCCCTGCCAGAATGATTCCCCTCTGGTCTGTGCTGAACCTCTATCTCACTGTCATATACAACAGGATCTATCCTCAAAGTCTCATGTATAGGGTCTATCCAGGTAAACTCCCTTAGTCTCTTATAAAGTTTTGGTCTGTATTCTTTCTCAAAATTATATACATTGCTAAGCTCCGACGGCGTACAGTACAACATCTGTACAACCTCTATCTCCGAAAGCAGTATTGTTTTTAAGCGTTTGAGCTTCTCTCGGTTTTCCTCGTCAAGAAACTCATCTGCATCCGCTGTATAAATATACTCACAGGAAGCCTTGGAAGCCACAAAATTTCTGGCTTCCGAAAAATCTCCTATCCATTTAAAATCATATATCTTATCTGTATATTTTGAGACTATGCTTTTAGTTGAGTCTGTAGAGCCTGTGTCAGCAATGATAATCTCATCCACGATATCCGCCAGACTGCTAAGACATCTGTCAATAACATTTTCCTCATTCTTAACAATCATACAAAGACTTATAGTAATCATTAAACTACTCCTCCCATGCCGCAATCTGCGGCATAAATAATAATGAAAAATGCTGTTTTTGCATTTTTCTTGTGTGAAACAGTAATACTTCTTAGTTATGTTTTTTATAACTTTAGAAGTATTTTTCACACTACTCCTCTAAAT
>JAFPDA010000057.1 GCA_017425575.1 Lachnospiraceae bacterium
CTGATAAAGAGTCCGGCAGATCTTGAAAAATTCAAGGCTATTTATGGAATAAATGAAGAAATAACAAAGGAATATTGATATGAATATACAGATATTTGGAACAAAGAAATGTAATGATATAAAGAAAGCAGAGCGTTTCTTCAAGAAGTGTGGCATTAAATATCGTGCAGAAAGGAGGTGTCATAAGTGCCATTTAAGATAGTACGCAATGATATAACAAAAGTTAGAGCAGATGTGATTGTAAATACTGCAAATCCCGAACCAATATATGCAAGTAGCACAGATCTGGCAGTTTATCAGGCGGCCGGGGCTGATGAACTCCTTGCGGAACGAAAGAATATAGGATGCATTGAACGCGGTGATATTGCAGTAACAGGTGCATATGCACTAAACGCAAAATATATTATTCACACAGTTGGACCGATATGGGTGGATGGAAAACACAATGAATTTGAAACCCTTGAGAGCTGTTATGCAAAATCTTTACAGAAAGCAATGAGATACTTGGGGTATAAGCTGGTGCCGCCTTATTTGAACATCAATACGGTGTTCCTAAAATGTAGTTACAAACGGAATATAAAATCGTTGCTCACCCCTCAAGCACCTGATTAAGAACATCCGCCAATGGTGGCATTGCATTTTTTGCTTCCTGGAGAGTGTTATTTTCATTGCCAAGCTCTATAAGCAGAAATCTTTCACGCAGATGCATATTGTAACGGTAACTCTTTAGATATACAGGTTTTGCAAAGTCAGGATAATTTTCCATGCATTTAAGTTTCATCTGCAGGCTGAATGCAAGGTTTGACTGTAGATTTTTATTAAAGAGATAGTCGATGTCACCGGAAGAATTGCGTGACAGACCATTAAAAAACATTACCTGTGCGGTGCGTTCTCCATTTATGGTAGTCAGTCTGTGAACATTATTTCCGACACCGTCTCTGTGAAGGTCTATTACTACCTGTATGGATGGATATTTGTCAAGAGTCTCAGATATACCGTCGGCAGCATTATTATAGGCCTTGTTTCTGTCTATATTGCCCTTTATGAGGTCATAGGGGGTTGTGTCATGGATTACATTATAGCCATATTTTTTTCGTAATATATATGCAAGTCTGCTTCCGACACCTACGATGGTATCCTGCTTTTTGCCGGCTCTGCTGTCGATAAAAGCCTCAGAAGCTCCGTGAGTATGAAATATAAGGATCTGGGGTTCATCTTTTTTCTCAAGGGTAAGGTCTTTATTTAAAAGTTTGCTGACATTAAAAATTTCATTGTCTATGGAAGTGGAAGAGTCAGTTATGTAAAAATTTTTCAATAGAAAAGAACGGCTTTTAGTCTTTTTAAGCTGATGTATAAGACTGAGATTGCTGCTCAGAGCCGGGGACTGTAAAGCTGAAGAATTATCCGAGAGCTGATTTGCAGAAGTCTGTATATTGTTGTTTTCTGTGTTTTTATCATCAGATGGTTCAGAAGATGAATCTGCCACGGCATTCTCAACGTTATTTTTTGAGTTTACAGCATTATTTTCAGCGAGCATTTTGTTATAGTTGTCATTTTCCTCCTCACAGAATTTTAATATATCCTTATCGGAGTTTTCAAAAAGCCTGGCAGTGAAAAACATATTCTGGGCTGCACCACTCCAGTGTATGTTTTTGGCAAAATGACCGGGATATGCATAAGCGATATTTTTAGTGCTGTCAGAGCTTTTAATGTCGAGTATGCCATCATTCTGCGCAAGATATGTTATAACAGGACATGCCTCAAATATAACTTTCCATTGAAAAGACATATCATTTTCATACATTATATTTTTGCAGGGAGATACATTGGAAAGACCTGTTCCTACGATAAAATTTATGACAGATTTGTGTAATCTTTCTCTTATGTCACTGGTTTGGAAAACGGACACACATGTCCATAATGATGTCATAATAACAAAGATATATATAACCAATTTTTTTTTACCTGTCATAGCATTCCTCATTTCTTAGCAACTTGTGTGAAAAATAAGATATCAAGATTTATTTTTCACACTATTCCCCCAAAGATTTATTGCAAATGTTAATGAATATAGGACCCTCTGCACGAACCCTATAATATATTTACGGCGAAAACCCATCGCCGCTAATCGATTATAGAGTTCGCGAAGCGGTTTCCATAATATATTACTATGACAGATAAAAATATATATTACTGAGGTGTACAAAAAGAGTTTATGGCAGAAGAGATGAGTCTGGAAAGCCATGCCATCTGTGCGTCGATATCTTTTGGGGTTACAAAAAGGTCCTTCATACTGTTAGCGGAAATATCTTCAAGGAAAAACTGAATCTCTTCCGAGTTAAGACCATTCTGGCCAAGTGTTTCTTCAACACATTCACTTATCATTGTTGAGGCGTCAATCACAGTGGGAACACCTATTGCGATAACGGGTGTTCCCACTGTTTCCTTGTCTAATTTCTGACGGTTGTTGCCGATGCCTGCACCAGGGAAAATCCCGGTATCTGTAATCTGTATAGTGCGGCAGAGACGTAATGTGTTTTTTGTTGCCAGAGAGTCTATGGCAAAAATGTAATCAGGGGATATCTGGTTTATAAGTCCCTTTATGATTTCAAGAGTCTCCATACCGGTCTGTCCCATGACTCCGGGAGCTATTGCACAGACAAAAGGTTCAGAAGTTTTATCACCAAATTCAGCTGATAAATGTCTGTTTACATTTATATTTTCAATGACGAGAGGTCCGAGAGCATCAGGTGTGGCAAGGCGGTTGCCAAGACCTACAATCATACAGATATACGGTTTATTGGAAGAGTCACATTTAGTCAGCCTTTTCAGAATATCTTTGACAGCCTCACATATAGTCTGTTCAAACTGTTCCCTTTCGTCTCCGTAAATATAATCAGAGGCCTTGTCAAACTCGAGGGTTATATAGCTGCCAATAGGCTTTTTCATGGCATCAGCCCCTTCTTTAGTCTCAATTTTTACATCACTCATACTCAGCAGTCCATCAAGAAGAGTCTTTTGTTCCAAGATAACACCATTTATCTCAACATCATCAGCGGGAAAACTTTCCCTGGCTTCAATCGCAAGGTCAGATCTTTTTTCAAACATTTCTATGCACCTTCAAATTCTAATTTTTAAACAGTTATTATATATAGATAGTATTGTTAATGTAGAGAATTAATATGCATTTTTGACGTTACTGATGTTTTGTGTTACAATAAAATGGAGTTTATTTGCGGATAAAGTATATTAAACATTTGGAGGTAATAATGGAGAAAATAGATCAGTCACATATTCGTAATTTTTGTATAATAGCGCATATTGATCATGGTAAATCAACACTTGCAGACAGAATTATAGAGAAGACAGGACTGCTTACAAGCAGAGAGATGCAGGCTCAGGTGCTTGACAATATGGAGCTTGAGAGAGAGCGTGGAATAACTATAAAAGCTCAGACAGTCCGTATAGTTTATAAGGCTAAGAATGGCGAGGAATATATATTCAACCTTATAGACACACCGGGACATGTAGACTTTAATTATGAGGTTTCAAGAAGCCTTGCCGCCTGTGAAGGTGCGATACTTATAGTAGATGCCGCGCAGGGAATAGAAGCACAGACACTTGCAAACTGCTACCTTGCATTAGATCATGATCTGGAGATAATGCCGGTTATCAACAAAATAGATTTGCCAAGTGCAGAGCCTGAGAGAGTAAAAGCTGAGATTGAAGATGTAATAGGTCTTGAGGCAGAGGATGCGCCGCTTATCTCTGCAAAGACAGGTGTAAATATAGAACAGGTGCTGGAGCAGATAGTTTCTAAGATTCCGGCTCCTTCAGGTGATGAGGCGTCACCTTTTAAGGCTCTTATATTTGATTCACTGTATGATGCATATAAGGGAGTTATCATATTCTGCCGTGTATTTGACGGAACAGTAAAAAAAGGCCAGGAGATACTTATGATGGCGACAGGTGCAAAGGCAGAGGTTGTTGAAGTAGGAATCTTTGGAGCAGGACAGTTTATCCCGGCGGATGAACTTTCAGCAGGAATGGTTGGATATATAACGGCAAGCCTTAAAAACGTACAGGATACACGTGTAGGTGATACTGTAACTCTTGCACAGAATCCTTGCGCAGAGGCGCTCCCGGGATATAAGAAAGTTCAGCCTATGGTTTACTGTGGTCTTTATCCTGCTGACGGTGCAAAATATCAGGACCTTCGTGATGCACTTGAGAAGCTTCAGCTTAACGATGCAGCACTTCAGTTTGAGGCAGAGACATCCATAGCGCTTGGTTTTGGTTTCAGATGTGGTTTCCTCGGACTTCTCCACCTTGAGATAATTCAGGAAAGACTTGAGAGAGAGTATAATCTTGACCTTGTCACAACAGCACCGGGTGTTATTTACCATGTATATAAGACAAACGGTGAGATGATAGAAGTTACAAATCCTTCAAATCTTCCTGACCCATCAGAGATAGAGCATATGGAAGAGCCAATGGTTTCGGCAGAGATTATGGTTACAAAGGAATTTGTCGGTGCGATAATGAGTCTTTGTCAGGAGAGACGAGGCGTTTATATCGGAATGGAATATATGGAGGAGACAAGAGCACTTCTCAAATATGACCTTCCGCTCAACGAGATAATTTATGACTTCTTTGATGCACTGAAGTCACGCTCAAGAGGTTATGCTTCACTTGATTATGAGATGAAAGGATATATGCCTTCTAAGCTTGTAAAACTTGATATCCTTATTAACAAAGAGGAGATAGATGCACTTTCATTTATTCTTCATGCTGATACAGCGTATGAGCGTGGAAGAAAGATGTGTGAGAAGCTTAAGAAAGAGATTCCAAGACAGCTCTTTGAGATTCCAATTCAGGCAGCAGTCGGCAGCAAGATAATAGCGAGAGAGACTGTTAAAGCTATGAGAAAAGATGTGCTTGCAAAATGTTATGGTGGTGATATTTCGCGTAAGAGAAAGCTTCTTGAGAAACAGAAAGAAGGAAAGAAGCGTATGAGACAGTTCGGTAATGTAGAGATACCACAGCAGGCATTTATGAGTGTGCTTAAACTCGATGAAGAATAATTTAAAAGATATTTCACTTTATATACACATACCATTTTGTGTTCGCAAATGTCTCTACTGCGATTTTTTATCATTCCCAATGTCTGAGGAAAAAAAAGAAAGTTATGTGGATATTCTTCTTAAAGAGTTTGAAATGTGGGAGAGAACCCTTTCGCATCACAGAGAAATATTTAAGACAGTCTTTATAGGTGGAGGCACACCGACATGTCTTAAGCCTGAACTCTTAAGAACGATAGGAGAAAGGATAAAAAGGCATATAAGCAGTGAGACAGAATTTACGATAGAGGTAAATCCGGGTACTCTGACAGATGAGCATATAGAAGTTTTTAAGGATATAGGTGTAAACAGGATAAGTCTTGGACTTCAGTCTGCACAGAATACAGAGCTTCAGAGGCTTGGCAGGATTCACAGCTATGAGGATTTTGAAAATAATTATAAGAAGCTAAGGGCAGCAGGGTTTACCAATATAAATGTAGATATTATGTCAGATATACCGGGACAAAGTCCGCAAAGTTATAAGGATACATTACAGAAAGTGCTGGAATTAGAGCCGGAGCATATATCGGCATACAGCCTGATAATAGAGCCGGGAACACCATTTTTTGATATGTACGAAAATGGAGAACTTGATATTGCCGATGAAGATACGGACAGGGATATGTATGCCATGACCAAATCCCTGCTTGCAAAGAAAGGCTATAACAGATACGAGATATCAAATTATAGTAAAAAGGGCAGGGAATGTATTCACAATATCGTATACTGGAACGGTGGTGATTATCTCGGCGTAGGTCTTGGGGCGTCATCATACGTTAATGGAATGAGATTTGCAGCACCGGCAGATTTTGATGAATATGAGAAGTTTGTCAGAGAAAATTATCTGAAAAAAAGTAAAGAGCTGACTGAGATAGCATCTAATCTTGAAGAATCAGAGGTGCTGACTGAGGATAAGAAGATAGAAGAATTTATGTTTCTTGGACTGAGACTTACCGAAGGAATATATATAAATGTATTTAGAGAGCGTTTTGGAAAAGATATATTTGAGGTATATCCAGATGCTATAAGGAAACATATTGAGGAAGGCCTGCTTGTGCATGACAGGGAAAAAGGACGAATATATTTTTCTGATATAGGGCTAGACCTCAGTAATTATGTATTGTCAGATTTTATTATTGGTTAACAAAAAATGTAATAAAAGCTTAAGGAATAATCCTTTTTATATATGATATACTAAGAAAAATCATATATGGAGGGATTATTTTATTATGAACAAAATACTAAAAATAACGGGAGTAGGTATATTGTCAGCATGTATTATTGGAAATGTAGGACTTGGTTCATATCAGCTTTATAATTATAACTCGCAGAATAAAAAAGTTATAAAGTATATAGATGATGAACTTGAGCGAAGAGCAAAAGAGGCTGAAAAAAAGAATGAATATCAGGAAGATGGCTTTAAAGTCGGTGGTACATACGAGATAAAGAGTACAAAGAAAATCTCAGATGCATATATCAGTGGAAAATCAGATGAGCTTAATGATAAAGAAAAAGAGACATTAAAGATGGCTTCTGAAATTCTTGAAAAAGTCACAAAAGACTGTAAGAATAATTATGAAAAAGAAGTAGCTGTTTATAACTGGATATTTGAGAATGTAAAAATCAGTGGAAATTCAACAATAGCCATTGCTACAAACAGTGGCGGTGGAGTTGATAATCCTTACGGTGTACTTAAAGGCAGAAAAGCAGTCTGTGTTGGATTTGCCACAACTTTCAGATTATTCATGAACATGCTTGAAATGGACTGTCATATTGTACACAATGAGGGACACTCATGGGATCTTGTCAAACTTGATGATGGAGAGTGGTATCAGACAGACATTTATTCAGATATATCAGGCATGTCAAGATACAGAAATTTTAATATGACAGATGATATTTCAATGGGAATAATGGGTCATGAATGGGACACATCAGCACTTCCGGCTGCCAAAGGTACAAAATATCTTTATGCTGTACAGAACAATAAGAAAGTTAAAAACTTATACAAGGTGCCAAAGGTTATAAAGAATTATCTTCAGAAGAAAAAGAATAACAGTCTGTTTATAAGTTTTGAAGAAAAGATAGATGAAAAGGCTATGGCTCTTGCAGAATATCTTATTTCAAACACTTCAATGAACATAGGAATGCTGCCTAACGGAGAAAGCAAAGATATATCAGCAATATGGTATAAAGATGAACAGGATAACTACATACTTGGAATATTCTTCTATGATTATTCATCAGTGTCTACTAATGAAAGTGCAGTTCCAAAAGAGGAGCGAAAGAAGATGAATAAAGTAATGGAAGAGGTTTATGGAATTGATATACAGGATTCGGATGATAACACAGGTGATGTGCCACCGGATGATGATATGAATACAAATGTTACAATGAGCGAACCTTGATAAAAAATATCGGAGGGAAAAATGTTAAAAAAGAAAATTACAAAATTTATTGCACTGTTGCTTGTATGCTCATTTTGTATGGCAGGCTGCGGAAGCAAGAGTGTTGACAATAATAAAAAAGTTGATATGAAAAAGTTACAGGAGTCAATGCTTGGTTCAGTAGACGGACTTGATAAACTTGAAGTTAAAGTCAGCAGTGACAGTGATGCAAAAGACACATTTGCAATATTATGTGATATGGACTATGACAGAGTGGATGAATTCTTCTATGCCTATGCATCTGATGCAGAAGCTGATGAGATAGCAGTTGTAAGACTCAAGGATAAATCAGATGTAGCACCTCTTATGGAGAAGCTGCAGAAGCATGTGGACCAGAGAGTGACAACATTTCAGGAATACGAGCCTAAGCTTGTAAGTGTTATAGAGAAAGCAATTATAACAAGGCAGGGAGTATACGTTGCCATGATAATCGGCGAGAAAAACGGTCTGGTGCAGAAAGAATTTGAAAAGTGCATGGAATAAAAGAATAATAGTAAAATTTAGCAAAGAGCTGGTGATTGTGAGTTTCACTGGCTCTTTACTTTTGGAAAATTGCAGAAAATATCGAAATATAGTATAATTTGGTAGTAACTATTCAGGACATCATAAAACATTAAAATTCACATTGCAGGTTTACTTATAAGGCAAATTTCATAGGAAATGGGGCGTGGTACTATGTATATATATGACAGAATAAATTTTACCAAAATATCATTTTTGATTGAATACAATTCAGAGGGATATATTCCCAAAAATAAAGCCTCTGCAATCAGAGGAGGACTTGGACAGAAGCTTATAGATATGTTTTGCGTGAATTGTTGTGAAAATTGTGACGAGTGTTTCTGCAGGAAAAAATGTATAGTTCAGAATATTATGTATTCATCCTTTGAGATAAAACCGGATTTTGTTACAGAAGGGGAGAGTGCGGGATTCAGACTGTGCTGCATGGATGAAAATGAATATGCAGAGGCTGGAGATGCGACATGGTTTGATATGTATTTTTACGGAGGTACAATAGCATTTTTAAATCCTGTGATACAGGCACTTCATGTGCTTGGAATGAGTGGTCTTGGAAGGGAAAATATAACATTCAGCATTAAAGAGATAAAAAATAATAAAAATATTGCACTGCTTAATGATATGGATATAGATATGAGGGCAGTTGCCTCCTGCACACTTGCAGAGTACATTACAAAAAGAAAAAAAGAGCTTTTGGAAGAGACGGGAAAAGCAGTGGCAGCGTCTGGAAAATACAAGGTTAAACTGAGTTTTAATACACCGGTTACGATTAAATATCATGGAAAGATAATAAATGAATTTGATGTGGAAGCCGTATTAAGGGCGATAGCCAGAAGAATATATATGTACAACCTGTATGAAGGAAATGATATAGGAATAATAGATGTAATGGATTACCCGGAGATTACAGAAAGCAAGGCATATACAAAATCAGTTTCCAGATATTCCACAAGGAAAAATGAAAAAATGAAATTGTACGGAATAGTTGGATATATGAAAATGCGGGATGTCACAGAAGAAACTCTTAACATTCTTATAGCAGGAGAAGTGCTTGGCTGTGGCAAAAATATGAAGTTTGGATTTGGAAACTGCAGGGTGAAATTATTGTAAAAAAACAGAAAGTATAGATAAGTTTTTATAATACAGTCTGTATCTGAAATGTCATTATGGATATTCAAGATACAGGCTGTTTTGTTTATATTGAATATAAATATAAAAAACTTTGTGAAAAAAATTGACAATAGTTGATTGGCGAATTATAATAAATGTAGATGTTTTGAATAAAAGGGGGACGTGATATGGTAGAATATTCAAATGGAAGAATTTGTCTGGAGAAACTAGAGATTAAAGACATTATTGATATTGATATACTTCAGGATTTTTTGGATAATTTTGCTTTAGGCATGAATTGTGCAGCGATAGCTGTTGATTTGGAAGGAAATGAGGTGACTCATCCTAGTTATTATAGAGATTTTTGTCAGAGATATATTCATAAGTCTTCGCTTGGAGACAGACGTTGTGCACAATGTCATAATGAGATGGGAGAAGAGGCAGCAAAGAGCGGAAAACCATATGTTGGTTATTGTCATGCAGGACTTGTGGATTTTGCTGCACCAATAATTGTAAATAATTATCGAATTGGTACGGTATTAGGCGGACAGATTTTGAATAAGCGGCCGGATATGGATAAAATAGCTGGTGTTGCCCGTGAACTTGGATTAGATGCGGAATCATTGACAGAAGCGGCAGAGAATATTGATGTGGTTCCACAGAAAAATATTGAAGCTGCTGCTGAGGTTCTTTATGTTGTAGTAAATGAAATGGCACAGAGTGGCTATAATAGACTGGAGATTGAATATCTATCAAGTAATCTGGCAGAGAACTTTATTCAGATTTCAAAGACTGTTGAGATTTTGACAGAATCTGCCCAGGATATTACCAGCAGTCAGAATGTATTAGAGTCAGAGATTCAGGGTGTCAACGATTTGACAGCAGAGATAAGTAAGATTATGGTATCCATTGCTCAGGTGGCAAATAAGACTAAGATGATTGGATTAAATGCATCTATTGAGGCTGCAAGACTTGGAGAAAAAGGAAGAGGATTTGCAGTTGTTGCAAATGAGATACAGAATCTTTCAGACAGTACGAAGAAGACAACTACTCAGGTGACAAGTCTGAATGAACAGATTGAAGAAAAGTTGAAGATGACTATAGATAACTCACATAAGACACTTGCAGTTACAGAAGATCAGTCAGCGGCGATGGAAGAATTATATGCTTCGGTACATAGTCTTGTTGATTTGGCAGAGACATTAAAAACTTTGTTTGCGAAAGATGAGTAGACATGTTGCTTTATAGGAAACTTCGTCATGTAAAGTAAAAACGCAAAAGCAATAAGTAATAAGTAATAAGTAATAAGTAATAAGTAATAAGTAAACAGGCTGTCCAATTAGTGATATAGGACAGCCTGTTTTTTATCTAAATAAATTTAATTCTTCTTGAACTCAAGAAGTTCAAGACCTTCGTTATCGTCGAGAACCATTTTTATCATCCAGTTATTTACAAAGAGAAGAAGAGGGTTACCTTTCATATCTTTTACAGCTTTGACATTGTTCATTCGTTTAAGTTTTGTTACATCTGTAGAAGGGTCTCCTACCCAGCGTATAAAACCGTATGGGAGAGATTCAAGCCTTATCTCGCAGCCATATTCATTTTCGAGACGGTATTTGAGTACGTCGAACTGGAGTACACCTACGACACCTACTATTATCTCTGACATTCCGGCTGTGTACTCCTGGAAAATCTGTATCGCACCTTCCTGTGCAATCTGTGTTATACCTTTTACGAACTGTTTACGTTTCATTGAGTTGAGCTGTACTACACGGCAGAAATGTTCTGGAGCAAATGTTGGTATTCCCTCGTACTCATATTTCTTGCCAGGCATTGTTATTGTGTCACCGATGGAGAAGATACCGGGGTCAAACACACCGATAACGTCTCCTGCATAAGCTTCTGATATAACCTGTCTGTCCTGTGCCATAATCTGCTGTGGCTGTGAAAGCTTGAGACGGCGTCCGCTCTGAACATGATAAACATCAGAAGAAGCATCAAACTTTCCTGAGCATACACGCATAAATGCAATCCTGTCTCTGTGGGCTTTGTTCATATTTGCCTGGATTTTAAATACAAATGCTGAGAACGGTTCTTCAGTAGGAGTTATAAGACCTTCGTTTGAGAGACGAGGGAGTGGAGATGAAGTCATCTGAAGGAAATATTTTAAGAATATCTCGATACCAAATGTATTTAAGGCTGAACCGAAGAATACAGGTGAGAGTTCTCCTTTACTTACTTTTTCCATATCAAGTTCATCACTTGCTCCGTCAAGGAGTTCGATTTCTTCTACAAGCTGTTCATATAAATCGTCAGGAACGATATCCCTGAGTGCAGGATCGTCTATATCAAAATCAGTTTCGGCAGCAGATTTTGCACCTCCGGTTGAAACTGCTTCAAAGGTTCTTACAGTCTTTGCTTTTCTGTCATATATTCCCTTGAAGTTTTTACCTGAACCGATTGGCCAGTTTACAGGGCAGGTTCTTATGCCGAGCACTGTCTCTATATCATCGAGAAGCTCGAAAGAGTCTCTGGCATCCCTGTCCATTTTGTTGATAAATGTAAATATAGGGATATGGCGCATTACACATACCTTGAAGAGTTTGATAGTCTGCGCCTCGACACCTTTGGAAGCATCTATTACCATTACGGCAGAGTCAGCCGCCATAAGTGTTCTGTAAGTATCCTCCGAGAAGTCCTGATGTCCCGGAGTATCAAGGATGTTTATGCAGAAATTATCGTAGTTAAACTGGAGAACCGAAGAAGTTACAGAGATACCTCTTTCTTTCTCTATCTCCATCCAGTCGGAAACGGCGTATTTGGACTTTGCCTTACCTTTTACTGAGCCGGCAGTATTGATAGCTCCTCCGTAGAGAAGAAACTTTTCTGTAAGTGTTGTTTTACCAGCATCGGGATGGGAGATGATGGCAAAGGTTCTTCTTTTTTCAATTTCTTTTTTTATATTATTATCAGCCATAAAACCTCATTTCTGTCAGAGTAGATATTACCTGACTTTTACTAGATAAATTAAAGTCAAAACAATATATTATTATATAATAAAATGCACTTAGTGTAAAGAAAAATGAAAAGGAATTTCTTATATTAAACTGCATATATATTTATAAATGTTCTGCAAAACGGAGTTTGAGGAGGGTATAAATATGGCAACAGTTATGCTGGATGCAGGTCATGGCGGGTTTGACAATGGTGCAGTGTTTGGCTCAAGAAAGGAGAAAGAAGATACACTGAATCTGGTGCTTACTATTGGAAATATGCTGGAAAATGCAGGTGTGGATGTGCTTTATACAAGGACGGTGGATGAATATCAGAGTCCTTCGCAGAAAGCGCAGATTGCAAATGAGAGTGATGCGGATTATTTTATTTCAATTCACAGAAATTCGGGTGCGGAGCCTGATTTATATGCGGGTGTGCAGACACTTGTATATGAGGACAGTGGCATCCCGGCGGTGTTTGCACAGAACATAAACAGTGAACTTGCAAAGGTTGGATTTAATAATATAGGGGTGGAGGAAAGGAAAAATCTTGCAGTTCTCAGAAGAACAAGGATGCCGTCGGCGCTTGTCGAGGTTGGTTTTATAAATACTGCGGAGGATAATGAGATATTTGACAAAAGGTTTCCGGAGATTGCAAGAGCTGTTACACAGGGAATATTAAAGACGGTGCAGGGGGCAGATGTGAGAAGCCAGTCGGTTGAGAGTTACAGTATAGAGACTGGCAGTTTCAGACATTATGAAAATGCACAGGAGCTTGCACAGAGTCTGCAGGAGCGTGGATTTGACTGTTTTATAGTATCTGATAATGGTTACCACTCTGTATATCATGGAAGATTTGACGATTTCAAATCTGCGGAGACGGCAGAAAAGATATTGTTTGCACACGGTTATGAGACAAGAGTAGTTCCAAATGTCAGACAGAGATGATATGCTTGAACAAATCATAGTCACTTGACAATACTTTCGTATAAAAATATGTAAACATTAAACAAAAAGTCAAAAAACCTTGAAAATACTTGCATTTATGGTTAAGTAGTGATAATATTATAAAATAAATGGTAAC
>JAFPDA010000005.1 GCA_017425575.1 Lachnospiraceae bacterium
TAAGAAGTATTAGGATTTTATACAGTATAAAAAATACTTCTAAAGCAGCAGAAAACGCAGCTAAGAAGTATTAGGATTTTATACAGTATAAAAAATACTTCTAAAGCAGCAGAAAACGCGGCTAAGAAGTATTAGGATTTTATACAGTATAAAAAATACTTCTAAAGCAGCAGAAAACGCAGCTAAGAAGTATTAGGATTTTATACAGTATAAAAAATACTTCTAAAGCAGCAGAAAACGCAGCTAAGAAGTATTAAGGTTTCATATGGCTGTTTGTTTATTAGCAAAAACAAATAGCTTAACAAAGAGCTATTAACAAATGGAGGAATTTTATGATAAGAGTAGAAAATCTGGTTAAGAGATATGGGGATTTGCTGGCACTTGACCATCTGAATCTTAATATAGAAAAAGGAGAGGTTTTTGGTCTTCTCGGTCCGAACGGTTGTGGAAAAACTACAGCAATAAGTTGTATGCTGGCACTTCTTAAATATGACAAGGGCAGTATAAAGCTTTTTGGACAGGAAATGAACGTAGACAGCTATGACATAAAGAGAAAGATTGGTGTTGTGCCACAGAACGTAGCTGTTTTTAATGAATTTAATGTAAGAGAGAATATAGATTATTTCTGTGGTCTGTATATAAGGGATAAGGCTGAAAGAAAAAAATGTGTTGAAGATGCAATAAGTTTTGTTGGTCTTGAAAAATATACAAAAATGAAACCTAAACAGTTGTCAGGCGGTCTCTTGAGAAGACTTAACATAGCATGTGGAATAGCACATAAGCCTGAGCTTATATTTATGGATGAACCTACAGTTGCAGTTGATCCCCAGAGTAGAAATAAGATACTTGAAGGAATTATGGAGCTAAATAAAGATGGAGCTACAGTTGTATATACATCACATTACATGGAAGAGGTAGAGCAGATTTGCAGCAGAATTGCTATCGTTGACCACGGAAGATGTATTGCGGAAGGCACAAAAGAAGAGCTCAAAAAGATGATAAAGACAGGTGAAAAGATAACTGTTGAAAACATAATTCTTACAAGAGAAAATCTTACAGATATTCGTAATATCGATCATGTATTTGACGTTGATTACGAGGATGAGAGACTTATTGTAAGGTGTAATAGGGCAAAACATAATCTCTTAAGAATAATGAATTACCTTCAGGAAAAAGATATTATGTTTGGAAGAGTTTTCTCTGAACTTCCTACACTCAATGATGTATTTCTTGAGATTACCGGAAAGCAGCTCAGGGATTAGGAAATGGAGGAATAGTCTATGTTTCATTTGATGAAATATTGTTTTTTAAATATATTGAGAGAAAAAAGTGTGGTGTTCTGGTCAATGCTTTTTCCTATACTTCTCGGAACTCTTTTTTATGTGTCTTTTGGTCATATGGGAGATGAGATTGAGACTATCAATGTAGCGGTTGTAAAAGAAGATGACTCTGATATGTCTAAAGCTTTTGATGAATATATAAAGGCTGTTGAGGAAGATGATTCGGAGATTATAGCCATACAGGAGATGTCTGATAAAGAGGCAATGAAAAAGATTAAGAGTAAGGAAGTTGGGGGAGTGTTTTACTGCGCAGAAGAGATAAGGCTTGCAGTAGCAGGAAACAGTGTTGAGAGCAGTGTACTAGAGTCGCTTTTAGATACATTTAACAGCCAGTCACATATGTATCAGGAGATAATAAAAGAACATCCTGAGAAATTGCAGGAGATAATGCAGGATGAAGCAATTATTGAGCTTACTGAGGAAACTACTCTTACCGGTAAAAAAGTTGATGGAATTGTGCAGTATTTTTATTCTCTTATAGCTATGGGATGTATGTTTGGATGTTTTATTGGTCTTCAGGTATCTAAGTATCTCAATGCCAATATAGAGGAAGTTGGTATCAGAAGAGCCATAACACCTACACATAAGCTTAAACAGATATTGTCAGATACAATAGTTGCTTTTGTTATACATTATTTCAATATAGTAGTTCTGCTTTTGTATATTCAGTTTATACTTGGTATAGACCTTGGAGATAATGTTGTGAGGCTTTATCTTATCGGAGCAGTTGGAAGTCTGATAGGTGTTTCTATGGGAATATTTATAGGAAGTATCTCAAAGGTAGGAGAAGAGGCAAAAGTGGGAATTATGCTTGCTGTTAGTCTTGGTGGAAGTTTTCTTGCAGGACTTATGATATCTGGAACCAAAGCGGTTGTTGAGCAACACTGTCCTATACTTAATAAGATTAATCCGGCAGCAGTTATAAGCGATGCTGTATACTGCCTCGGCGTATATGATGATTCGGGAAGATATGTTATGGATATGTGTATACTGCTTGTGATGTCTGTATTGTTAAGTGCAGCAGCATTTATGATGACTAGGAGGGTTAGATATGACAGTATTTAAGGGCTACCTTGCGATAGCAAATAAGAAGAGGGGATATATAATCATGTATATGATTATATTTATGAGTATTTCGTTTGCATTGCAGTTTGCTAATAAATCAAATTCTTCAAAGATGTATTCAGCGACATCGCTTGATATCGGAGTTGTTGACAGAGACAACAGTGAATTGTCAGAAGAAGTAATAAATTATATGAAGACCATTCACAATGTAAATGAGCTGGAGGACGATATAAGTGTTATTCAGGAAGAAATGTATTATGGCAAATATGATGTTGTGGTACAGATTCCTGAAGGCTTTGCTGCTGATGAAGTTTCAGGTGATATAAAGCTTGAGATAACAGGCCAGCCTGGTAATTACGGGTATATATATGTAAAGCAGCAGCTTAACAACATGATTAATCTGTATAGAAAATACAGTATGGCAGGTTATTCCATAAAAGAAAGCTTTGATAAAATAAGTGAGCAGGAAGACAGTAAGGTTGAACTTGTGGATATAAACGGCAATGGTGGTAAGGTTAAAGATTTTGTATATTTATTCCAGTTCTTTCCTTATGTCTCAGTAGCAATACTCTGTTATATACTTGGAATGATTTTTGTGGTGTTTAAGAAGAGGGATATAAAAAACAGACTGAATGCATCTGCTATCTCTGTAAAGAGACAGTTTATAGAATCAATTTTGGCATTTATAGTTATAGGAACTTTACTCTGGCTTGTGGTTATGCTTATAAGTCTGATAGTTTACAGACAGGAATTTTATAGTGACAATAATCTGGGATACTATATGTTAAATTCATATGTAGAAATGCTGGTTTCACTTGCTATTGCATTTGTTATAGGAGTACTTGTAAAGGGAGAAAATCTTGTAAATGTTATCGTAACACCTTTGTCTCTTGCCAGCAGTTTCCTCGGAGGTGTATTTGTACCTTTGAGTATGCTTGCAGAGGGAGTAAGAAAAGTAGCACATTTTATACCTTCATACTGGTACAGTGAGGTAAATAATACACTTGCAGATTTCTCTAATCTGTCAGCAGAAAATCTCAAAACAGTATGGAGTGGAATAGGAATACAGCTCATCTTTGTGGTATTCTTTATAAGTATTGCACTTGCTGTAAACGCGTATCAGAAGCAGGAGAGATAAGGTTATGTTATAGAAAACGCTGCACGAACCCTATAACAAATTGAATTAAAACAGGAAATCCGTTATGTCATAATCCCAAGCTGAATTGTTACCAAAAAAATCATTGACAAATAAAAATATAGGTGTATACTTACTTTATTCAAATAAAAGTTAAACCGTTGATGTGGAGATAAAAACGAAAGATGTGCTTACAGAGAGCCGGGGAGGCTGGGAACCCGGTAGTGGCAGTTTGTTAAATGGACCACAGAGGGCATGGTCAAAAGACTTTTATAGTCCTAGTATTCCATGACGCGAAGACATGCGTTAGTTGTCGGAAATATGTTAGTATTTCGCAGAGAGTATGGGGTATTCCGTAAAGACAAGGTGGTACCGCGGTATTGAATTTAAAATAAGCCGTCCTTGATTATCAGATTTTGATAATCAGGGATTTTTTTGTTTTACTGGAAAATATTATGTAAAATAGAAAACTTTTGTAGGGAATGCACACTAACGCGAAATGAAATTTGTGGAGGTGTATTATGATTAGTTTAGAAGAAGCAAGAAAAGTATCAGAAGGTTATAAGGTAGTGCCGATTAGTAAAGAAATTATGTCGGATATAAGAACACCGATGCAGGTGCTTAGAATCCTGAAGGGTGTGAGCAGTCACTGTTACATGCTTGAAAGTGTGGAAAATCAGGAGAAATGGGGCAGATATACATTTCTTGGATATGATCCAAAGTTAGAGATTACCTGTACAAACGGCAGAGCAGAAGTTCGTTATGACAGAGAGATGGTTAGAGAGGTTGAGCATCCGGGAGAGTGTATAAAAGAAATCCTTAATGAGTATACAAGTCCGAAGATTGAATCACTTCCGACATTTACAGGCGGTCTGGTAGGATATTTTTCTTATGATTATATAAAATACAGCGAGCCAAAGCTTAAGCTTGATGCTGATGACCAGGAAGGTTTTAAGGATGTAGACCTTATGCTTTTTGACAAGGTTATAGCATTTGATAATTTTCATCAGAAAATAGTGGTGATAGCAAATGCCAAGACAGATAATCTTGAAGAAGAATACAAAAGATGTGTAAAAGAGATAGATGAAATAATAGAGCTTATACAGAATGGAAAGCCGATAGAAGTAGTTCCAGGAAAAATAACATCAGAGTTCAGACCGTTATTTACAGAAGAACAGTACTGCAGCATGGTTGAGAAAGCTAAAAAATATATCTATGAGGGTGATATTTTCCAGGTGGTGCTTTCAAACCGACTTGAAGCTGACTATGAGGGAAGCCTCTTAAATGCCTATCGACTTTTAAGAACAATAAACCCGTCTCCATATATGTTTTATTTCAGCAGTGATGATATGGAGGTGGCAGGTGCATCACCTGAGACACTTGTAAAGCTTGAAAATGGAGAACTTCACACATTCCCGCTTGCAGGAACAAGACCAAGAGGAAAAGACGAAGCAGAGGATAAAGCGCTTGAGGAAGGTCTTTTGAAGGACGAGAAAGAAAAGGCAGAGCACAATATGCTTGTAGACCTCGGAAGAAATGACCTCGGAAAGATAAGTAAGTTTGGCACTGTTGAGGTGGAGCATTATATGGATATTTTAAGATATTCACATGTTATGCATATAGGTTCAACAGTGAAGGGAATTATACGTGACGATAAGTGCAGTCTTGATGCGGTAGATGCGGTTCTTCCTGCCGGAACACTTTCGGGAGCACCAAAGATAAGAGCGATGGAGATAATAAATGAGCTTGAAAATAACAAGCGTGGAATTTATGGCGGAGCGATAGGTTATATTGATTTTACAGGAAATCTCGATACATGTATCGCGATAAGAACCGCTTATAAAAAGAATAATAAAGTATTTGTAAGGTCTGGCGCAGGAATTGTTGCAGACAGTGTACCTGAAAATGAATACAGAGAATGTATAAACAAGGCAAAGGCGGTTATGAATGCAGTAAAAGAAGGTCAGGAGGTTATGTAAATGATAGTGCTTATAGATAATTATGACAGTTTTTCTTATAACCTTTATCAGCTTGTCGGAACGATAAATCCTGATATAAAGGTTATAAGAAATGATGAACTTACAGTACAGCAGATTGAAAACTTAAATCCTTCGCATATAATTATATCGCCAGGGCCTGGCAAACCATCAGATGCGGGGATTTGTGAAGATGTAATAAGATATTTCAAGGGTAAAGTACCTATTCTTGGAGTTTGTCTTGGTCATCAGGCAATATGTGAGACATTTGGAGCAACAGTTTCTTATGCCAGACAGCTTATGCATGGAAAGATGTCAACAGTAAAGGTTGATAATAAATGCAGGCTCTTTGAAGGGCTTGATGAAAAGGTTGAGGTTGCAAGATATCACTCGCTTATAGCTTTAAAAGAGACTATTCCTGAGGAGATTATTGTTACAGCAGTAACTGATGACGGAGAGATAATGGCAGTAAAACACAGGGATTATGATATATATGGAGTGCAGTTTCATCCTGAATCTATCATGACTCCATGTGGGATAAAGATGCTTGAGAATTATCTTATTATATAATATGAAATCTTAATAAGTGTTTTAGAAAATGGAGATTATTATGAATATATTAGAAGAAATTGCTGAAAAGACAAGAGAACGCATTGAAGAACTTAAAAAGCAGAAGCCGCTTGACGAGGTGAAAAAACAGGCTCTTGCCATTGAAGTATCAGATGAGTATCCGTTTGAGAAAGCCATAAAAGAAGGAAGTCTCTCTTTTATATGTGAGGTGAAGAAGGCTTCTCCCTCAAAAGGAATTATTGCAGAGGATTTTCCTTATGTTGAGATAGCCAAAGAGTATGAACAGGGTGGAGCGAGTGCCATATCTGTGCTTACAGAACCATTTTACTTTAAGGGTTCGGATGAGTATCTTAAAGAGATACGCCAGAATGTATTACTTCCAATCATAAGGAAAGATTTTGTAGTTGATGAGTATATGATATATGAGGCTAAGATAATGGGTGCAGATGCTGTGCTTCTTATATGTGCTATACTTGATGATGACGAACTTAAGAGATATTTTAAACTTGCAGACAGTCTTGGTCTTTCGGCACTTGTTGAGGCTCATGATAAAGAGGAAGTTGAGAGGGCTTTAAGGGCAGGTGCGAGACTTATAGGTGTAAATAACCGTGATTTAAAGACATTTACGGTTGATATAAACAATAGCCTGAGACTTAGAAGTATTGTTCCTTCTGATATTATATTTGTGTCAGAGAGTGGAATAAAGGATGAAAAAGATATAGCTAATCTTGCAGAAAATGGTGTTGACGGTGTTCTTATCGGTGAGACAATGATGCGTGCAGGCTCAGACAGAATTAGCTCGCTTAAAAAGTTTATTGAGGCAGGGAAATTAAAATAATGACAAAGATAAAGATATGCGGACTCAGAAGAATTGAAGATATAGAGTATGCCAATAAGGTTAAACCGGATTTCATAGGCTTTGTGTTTGCAGAGAGTAAGCGTCAGATTACAGAGGAACAGGCTTCTGGGCTGGCTGAAAGATTAGATGACGGTATCAAAAAGGTTGGTGTCTTTGTAGACCAGCCGGAAGATATGGTTGTAAGACTGCTTGAAGATAAGGTTATAGATTTGGTTCAGCTTCATGGAAAAGAAGATAACGATTATATTCACAGACTGTGTGATATGGCAAATATAAAAAAAGATTGCATAATAAAGGCAGTAAGAGTAAAATCGGCAGAGGATATAAAGCTTGCCGAGAGTTATGACTGTGGATATCTTTTGCTTGATGCCTATTCGGATAAAGCAGTAGGTGGCAGTGGAGAGACATTTGACTGGACTATGATTAAGAATGTCACAAAGCCGTTTTTTCTGGCTGGAGGTATATCGGCAGAAAATGTGGAAGATGCCATGGAATACGTTCGTCCGTTTGCAGTTGATGCAAGCAGCAGCATGGAGACAGATGGATTTAAGGATTATGATAAGATGGTACAGTTTGTAAGCAAGGTCAGAGCCTGTGGGTTCTGAACAGTTTATGCATAAAATGATATTTTAAGATAGGAGAAACATATGAGTAAAGGAAGATATGGTATTCATGGTGGACAGTATATACCTGAGACACTTATGAATGAGATTGAGAAGCTTGAAAAGGCATATGAGTTTTATAAGAATGATAAGGATTTTAATGATGAGTTAAATACTCTGCTTGCAGAGTATGCGGGAAGACCTTCCCTTCTCTATTATGCAGAGAAGATGACAAGAGACCTTGGCGGTGCCAAGATTTATTTTAAGAGAGAGGATCTTAATCATACAGGCTCACACAAGATAAATAATGTACTTGGACAGGTGCTTCTTGCAAAGAAGATGGGTAAGAAACGTGTTATCGCTGAGACAGGCGCAGGCCAGCACGGAGTTGCCACAGCCACAGCAGCAACATTGCTTGACCTTGAGTGTGAGATATATATGGGCAAAGAGGATACTATAAGACAGGCACTTAATGTATACAGAATGGAACTTCTGGGTGCAAAGGTACATCCTGTGGAGAGTGGAACAATGACACTTAAGGATGCTGTAAATGAGTGTATGAGAGAGTGGACAAACAGAGTTGATGATACATTGTATGTACTTGGCTCTGTAATGGGACCACATCCATTCCCTATGATAGTGCGTGACTTTCAGAGCGTTATAAGCCGTGAGGCAAGAGCCCAGATTCTTGAAAAAGAAGGAAAACTTCCGGATGTAGTAATGGCATGTGTAGGCGGTGGAAGCAACTGTATGGGGATGTTTTATGAGTTTATAAATGACAAAGATGTAAAGCTTATAGGATGTGAGGCAGCAGGTCATGGTGTAGACACAGATAAGACAGCGGCTACTATGGCAGTAGGCTCAGAGGGTATCTTCCACGGAATGAAGTCATATTTCTGTCAGGATGAGTATGGTCAGATAGCACCGGTTTATTCTATATCAGCAGGTCTTGACTATCCTGGTGTAGGGCCTGAGCATGCTTATCTTAAGGATATAGGAAGAGCACAGTATGTGCCTGTGACAGACGAGGAGGCTGTAAATGCGTTTGAATATATAGCAAGAGAAGAAGGAATAATCGCAGCTATTGAAAGTTCACATGCAGTTGCACATCTTATGAAGATTGCACCGACAATGGATAAAGACCAGATTATTATATGCTGCCTTTCAGGCCGTGGAGACAAGGATGTGGCAGCTATTGCAAGATACAGGGGGATTGATTTACATGAGTAGAATAAAAAATGCATTACAGGGAAAAAAATCTTTTATTGGTTTTGTGACAGCCGGAGATCCTGGTCTTGATAAGACAGAGGAGTTTGTACTTGAGATGGAGAGAGCAGGGGCTGCACTTGTAGAGCTTGGAGTTCCGTTTTCAGACCCTATTGCAGAGGGACCTGTTATCCAGGAGGCAAATATAAGGGCTTTGGCAGCAGGATGTACAACAGACAAGCTTTTTGATATGGTAAAAACTCTTAGAACGAAGACGCAGATACCACTTGTACTGCTTGCGTATGCAAATTCGCTTTTTAAGTATGGATATGAGAAATTTTTTGCGAGATGTCAGGATTCAGGTATAGATGGAATTATCATTCCTGATATGCCTTTTGAAGAGAAAGGTGAACTTTCAGATATAGCAGACAACTATGGCATTGATATAATATCACTTATCGCACCTACATCAGAGAAGAGAATTAAAACTATTGCAAAAGATGCCAAAGGCTTTATATATGTGGTATCTTCTATGGGAGTTACGGGTGTAAGAAGTGAGATAAAGACAGATGTGGCAAGCATTGTGGAGGCGATAAGAGAAGTTACTGATGTTCCTGCAGCTATTGGCTTTGGTATAAGTACAAAAGAGCAGGTTTCAAAATATACATCCATAGCAGATGGTGCCATAGTTGGAAGTGCCATTGTAAAGATTGTTGCAGAGTATGGCAGTGAAGCTGGCAGCCATATATATAACTTTGTCTCAGAGATGGTAAGTGGAATTGAATAAACAGTGATAGTTTGAAAGTTCAGCCATTAAGTTTTTGCTTTTTCAAAATTACAATTATAGCGATATATTTTTAAAAGTAGATAGCATAAAAAATATCTCCGTAAGGAATGTTGCGAATCGTTGGTACTTATATGAGCCAAGCGAAAGCGTGTCCCCACGGAGATATTTTTGTTTTTATGCGTTATGTCATAATACACTGCCAAACGGTTACCAAATTAAGACAAAATTTTTTACAATAAAGTGGTATATTTGTGAAAAATATGATATAATGGCTTTTGATTGGGTTTGGAGGTAGATGGAGTAAGGCATGAAAATCATGGAAAAAATAAAAAAGATAGATTTATTTAAATTTAATTACAATGTTTTAAAAATATCGGTTGTTCTTTTTATAGTTACATTATTGTTGTCAATATATGATGTCAGAAGAGTTTCAAAAGAAGTGGCGCAGGATAGCATGAAAAGTGATGCTGAGATGGTTGCCGGATATGTAGAGGATTTTTTTGATAGCAGAACAGCTTCGCTTGAATTGTTGTCAGAATCGTTGATGACCGCTGATTACAGTAACACGGCAAAAATGAACAGGATAGTTTCGGCATACAGTAGTTTTTTTGATTCGATTACTATTGTTGATGTACAGGGAACGAAGGTATACGGAGAAGACCTTGGGACTAATGTTGCCGTACAGTTAGGTTTTCAGAGGGCTTGTGAGGGAAGGTCTGCTGTAGCTGATGTGGTGACAAAAAATGTCGATGGAGATATGGAAGTCAGGATATATGTTCCTGTGAAGGACAACCTCAGGAGAGTTAGGCATATTTTGGTTGGAACTGTAAGTGTTAGCAGAATAGCAGAAAGTTTTGGAAGGATAACCCAGGGACAGAATGTATGTATGGCTGTTATGAACAGCCGGGGAAGAGTGTTGTTTGGAACAGCAAATGCGTATTCATATCTTGGAAAATCAGGAACAAGTTATTTTTATTATCTCAGGGAGTGTGATATAAAATCTGATGAAAATATTGACGTTGAATATTTTCAGAAAAAGATGAGAAAAAGGCAAAGGATTTATTTGATATATAACAAAGACCACAGAGTATATTCTGCAGTATGCAGTCCTATAAATATAAATAAAGAATATATTATCTATATGTCAACCGGCTGTAAGGAGAGTTATATTGAAAATATTATATCTTCAAAAACTATGGGAATTATAGAAATTTTCCTTCTGGATGTAATTTTGGTATTTGTCTTGCTTATTTATAATGCGTCAAAACTTAAACGTGCCAACCGGTTGCTCGGAAATCATGCTATTATTGAGAAACAGGAACGTTCTGTTGTGTTTGTTTATACATTTCTGCCTAAAAAGAAAATAGAGGTGTTTGGAGATTTTTACAGTCTTTTTGGACGTGATTTTGAAACCCTTTATGGCGAAGCTGTCTTTGATGTATATGATTATATACATGAGGATGATAAATCAATTAGAGGAAGACTTCATAAGTTTTTTGATGGAAAAGAGACAGTATTTTCATCAGAGATAAGAGCAAAGTATGTTGATGGTACATATAACTGGTTCAGGTTAACCGGTACTATTTTCAGGGACAAAAGAGGAAGAAATATTCGGTTTGTTGGAAAGATGGTTAATGCAAATACTCAGATATCTATGGAGAAAAGCCTTGTTGAGAGAGCTGAAAATGATATGCTTACAGGTGTTCTTAACAAGAAGACAATGGAGAGCAGGATTTCTGAGCTTTTAGAACAGCCAAAAGAAGACAGATTTTATATATTCTATATGGTAGACCTTGATAACTTTAAAAATGTTAATGATACTCTTGGTCACATATATGGAGATAAAGCTATTGCAGATACAGCAAACGAACTTACAAAGATATTCCATTCAAATGCTTTGATTGGAAGACTTGGA
>JAFPDA010000006.1 GCA_017425575.1 Lachnospiraceae bacterium
ATCATATCCCGTCAAATCTGTAAATCTGGTAAAGTAAACAGCATAGTGTTCAAAAAAATTCCCGTCATATCCATTGTGAAATACATCTGCTACATAAGTCTGTATAGGAACAACAGTGACCAGCCCAACTAATAGAGGTATCAATAATTTATTTACCCGTTCTCTGATAAATTCCTTCACACTTCTTTTAGACAACGCAAAATAGGATGACATACCCGCTATTACAAACAGCAGCGTCATCCACCATGGATATACACATGCAGTAAAAAAACTGGCGGGGAAATTTTCTTCCCCATGGATATAAAATGCTTCTCCCCAGTTATTAAATATCATTGCTGTATGAAATGGAAATAACAGCATAATACAAAATACTCTTAGATTATCAATATAATATTTTCTCATAACAGCTCCTTGCTTCTTTTTCCCGTATACTGTACCGCTGATAAAAGAAAAGTCCCGGAAATTCAGTATTTCCAGGACTTCTCCATATCATTATTCACTTAGAATACTAATTAGCAAACACCCTGAGCCTTCATTGCATCTGCAACCTTAAGGAAACCAGCGATATTAGCACCTGCCATGTAGTTACCAGGCATACCGAACTCTTTAGCAGCCTCGTCACATGACTTGAAGATTTCAACCATGATTCCATGAAGTTTGCTGTCAACCTCTTCAAATGTCCAAGAAAGTCTCTCTGAGTTCTGGCTCATCTCAAGACCTGATGTAGCAACACCACCAGCATTTGCAGCCTTTGCAGGTCCGTAAAGCATGTTGTTTTCGAAGTATACATCAATAGCTTCTGGAGTTGAAGGCATGTTAGCACCCTCTGAAACTGCATAACATCCGTTTGCAGCTAATGCTTTTGCACTCTCCTCATCGATTTCGTTCTGTGTAGCACAAGGAAGAGCGATATCACATTTAACTGTCCAGATACCTTTGCATCCCTCTGTATATGTTGCATTCTTATGAGATGTTCTCTCAACGTACTCTTTGATACGTCCTCTCTCAACTTCTTTAATCTGTTTAACAATGTCAAGTTCGATTCCATCTGGATCATATACATATCCGTTTGAATCTGAAAGTGTTACAACCTTAGCACCAAGCTCTGTTGCTTTCTTTGTAGCATAGATAGCAACGTTACCTGAACCAGAGATAGCAACTGTCTGATCCTTGAAGCTCTTACCGTTAGCTTTAAGCATCTCTTCTGTAAAGTAGCAAAGACCAAATCCTGTAGCTTCTGTACGTGCAAGTGATCCACCATAAGAAAGTCCCTTACCTGTAAGCACACCAGACCACTCATTGCGAAGTCTCTTATACTGTCCGAACATGTAACCAATCTCTCTTGCACCTGTTCCGATATCACCAGCCGGAACGTCACAGTCAGGACCGATATGTCTGCAAAGCTCTGTCATAAAGCTCTGGCAGAAACGCATAACCTCTCCGTCGCTCTTGCCCTTAGGATCGAAGTCAGATCCACCTTTACCACCGCCCATAGGAAGTGTTGTAAGACTGTTTTTGAAAATCTGCTCAAATCCGAGGAATTTAATGATACCGCTGTATACTGAAGGATGAAGTCTTAAACCACCCTTGTATGGTCCGATTGCAGAGTTAAACTGTACACGGAAACCTCTGTTTACCTGTACTTTACCATTGTCATCAACCCAAGGTACACGGAATGTAATCTGTCTCTCAGGCTCTACGATTCTCTCTAATACACCTGCTTCTACTAAGTCAGGTCTTTTCTCTACAACTGGTTCAAGTGATGTAAATACTTCTGTAACTGCCTGTATAAACTCAGGCTCTCCTGCATTTCTCTTTTTTACTGTCTCAAGTAAGTCAATTAAATACTGATTTTTTAATGCCATTGTTAAACAGCCTCCTCTTAATTTATTAAATATGGATTTTATAAAACTTAGTAAAATTACTTAAAATGTTATTTATACTTTACATTCTTTAGCAATTTTTTACTTTTGCCTAATTATTACACAGTTTTTTCCAAAATGCAACAAAAAATTAAAAAATGCAGGAAATTTTTTTCCTGCATTTAATAAAGTTTTGCTTATTGAACTCTCATCATATATTTCTATGACAACTGTGCCTTTACTACTTCTGTAGCTTTTGAGATAGCATCAGCAATTCCTGCAGGGTTTTTACCACCGGCCTGAGCCATATTTGGACGACCGCCACCGCCGCCGCCAACTAATGACGCAATCTCTTTTATAAGATTTCCGGCATGCGCACCCTTCTTCATAGCCTCATCTGTAGCCATCGCAAGCAATGTAACTTTATCTCCCTGTGAAGATGCAAGCACAACGACACCTTCACCAATCTTTTCTTTCATCTGGTCTCCAAGATTTCTAAGACCATTCATATCTACCTCAGGAACACTCATGGCAAGCACCTTAACGCCTGCTATCTCCTGAATCTGACTGTCAACATCTCCAACAGCCTCATTTGCAAGTTTAGCCTTAAGCTTCCCATTCTCACTCTGAAGTGACTTAATCTCTTCCTGCATATTCTGAATCTTCTTTAATAGCTGAGCCGGCTCAGCCTTAGCTGCCTTAGCTGCCTCCATAAGCTCGCTCTCAATCTTTTCATAATATTTCATAAGTCCTGCACCGGTAAGGGCCTCAATACGGCGGACACCTGCTGCCACACCGCTCTCAGATATAATCTTCACATACGAGATAACACTTGTGTTTGATACATGTGTACCACCACAAAGCTCTGTACTGAAATCACCCATGCGCACAACGCGGACTGACTCACCATATTTTTCACCGAAGAGAGCCATAGCCCCTGTCTTCTTTGCCTCCTCAAGACTCATAACGTCTGTTCTTATCTCAAGGCCTGCTGCTATCTGCTCGTTTACGATATCCTCTACCTTCTTAATCTCTTCCTGAGTCATTGCTGAGAAATGTGTAAAGTCAAAACGGAGTCTGTCTGCATCATTGTATGAACCAGCCTGCTCAATATGTGTTCCAAGCACCTGACGAAGTGCCTGCTGGATAAGGTGAGTAGCACTGTGGTTCTTCGATGTAGACATACGGTTCTCTTCACACACCTTAAGAGTAACTGTATCTCCAACCTTTATCATTCCCTTTACAACAGTTCCTACATGACCGACCTTTCCGCCCTGAAGTTTAACTGTGTCCTTTACCTCAAACTCGCTGTCACCAACTACAATGACACCGATATCTGCCTGCTGTCCACCCATTGTTGCATAGAAAGGAGTCTGCTCAACGATTATAGTACCATTATCTCCGTCAGCAAGTGCCTGAACTACTTCTGTCTCAGTTGTAAGTGCTGTAACCTTTGAGTCTGCAACAAATCTGTCATAACCGATAAACTCTGTTGTAAGTGATGTGTCAAGCTGCTGATATACTGTCTCCTCTGCGCCCATATAGTTTGTCTCTTTACGCGCACCACGGGCTTTCTCTCTCTGCTCCTTCATGGCAGCCTCAAAGCCTGCCTCATCAAGAGTGTAACCTTTTTCTTCAAGAATCTCTATTGTAAGGTCAAGTGGAAAACCGTATGTATCATACAGTTTAAATGCGTTCTCGCCAGAGAGTTCTTTATTGCCTGATTTCTCCATCTCATCCTGCATGTCGTTAAGAATGCTGAGTCCCTGATCGATTGTCTTATCAAACTTGCCCTCTTCCTGAGTGAGTACGTTAAGGATAAACTCCTTCTTCTCCTCAAGTTCAGGATATCCGTCTTTTGACTCATTTATAACAGTCTGTGCAAGCTCTGCCATAAACTGTCTGTCTATACCAAGTTTACGTCCGTGGCGTACTGCACGGCGGATAAGACGGCGAAGCACATATCCACGTCCCTCATTTGAAGGCATTACGCCATCTGATACAAGGAATGTAGAAGATCTTATATGGTCTGTTATAAGACGGATAGATACATCCTTTGCCTCATCTGTCTGATACTCGGCATCTGCAAGTTCACAAATCTTATCACGAATTGCCTTCATTGTATCGATATCAAATACAGAGTCAACATCCTGAACTACTACTGCAAGACGCTCAAGTCCCATACCTGTATCAATGTTTTTGTTGGCAAGCTCCTCATATCCACCATGACCGTCACCATTAAACTGTGTAAATACATTGTTCCAGACCTCCATAAATCTGTCACACTCACAGCCTACTTTACAGTCTGGTTTGCCACAGCCGTACTTAATTCCTCTGTCATAGTAAATCTCTGAACAAGGACCGCAAGGACCTGCGCCATGCTCCCAGAAGTTATCACATTCACCGTTCTCATCACGGTAAAATCTTGTAATCTTCTCACCCGGAACGCCTACTTCCTTTGTCCAGATATCATATGCCTCATCATCCTCACCATAGATTGAAGGGTAAAGTCTGTCAGGTTCCATTCTTATAACTTTTGTTAAAAATTCCCATGACCACGCAATTGCTTCATGCTTGAAGTAATCTCCAAAAGAGAAGTTTCCAAGCATCTCAAAAAATGTAAGGTGGCGTGCTGTCTTTCCGACATTTTCAATATCACCTGTACGAACACATTTCTGGCATGTTGTAACACGTTTTCTAGGTGGAATCTCCTGACCTGTAAAGTAAGGTTTAAGAGGTGCCATACCTGCATTTATAAGCAATAAGCTGTTATCATTATGAGGAACAAGTGAAAAACTGTTCATTTTAAGATGATCCTTGCTCTCAAAAAATTCAAGATATTTTCTACGAAGCTCATTTACACCGAATTTTTCCATTTCTAATCTCCATTCCCGCGCATTTCCACTCATCTGCTGAATATTTTTAAGTGACGCGATTTCTAGTATACTAACTAAACATTATAGTTTATGGGATTTTTTCTGTCAACCACTTGCAAAACAGTCCTACACCTGCCGCCCCAGCTTCATTTCTGTCTTCTTCTGATACATCCTCTCATCTGCAATTTCAAATACACTCTCATAATCAGAACCCTCTGCCGGATATTCTGCCATCCCAAAGGAAACAGATAAAATCACTTTTTCAAAGTCTGGCAGAGAATAATTCATATTGTTTTCAAAGCTATCAAGTAATTCTCCCCTTTTTTTATAAACAGCACCATATAGAATTGCAGCAAATTCATCTCCACCTGTCCTGAATACAGGACTGCCTTTAAAACTACTGCTTATATATTCTGCTGCCTCTTTGATAAGCATATCTCCCGCCTCATGGCCATATGTATCGTTTGTCTTTTTCAGAAGATTAAGGTCCATAACGACAACAGCATATTCATTATATTTTTTATGCTTATTCCTTTTAATTCTTGTTACCATCTCTAAATAACTTGTTTTATTTCCCAATCCTGTAACAGCATCTGTATGCGCCATATTATTAAGAATTTCTATATAATCCTGTGTATTCTCTGCCATTTCAGAAATACTCTCCGATAATTTCTGAACTTCATCCCCTGTATCAGAGATATACTGGACTGACCAGTCTCCTTCAGCATACTGTTTTGTAATCTCTGTAAGCCTCTCTAAAGGATATACTATGCTTTTGGTACGCTTAAGTATAACAACTGACGAAACCACAAATATCAGAACTGTAATCAGCATACTAATCAGAATAAGAAAATCCCTGTTACAATTGATTTCACATTTAGGAACATTAACGTATATCAACATCCCATTACTCAGTTTCATATCACAGATTACTGACTTGCTGCCATCCCTGTTTCTTACCTCCAGCAGTTCATTGTCTCTGTCAGCTGCTATTATATGATTATAAAGTTCATCACGAATGCTTTCACTTAGAACTTTTCCATCTTCATCCGAATAATAGATAAGTCTCTCCTTTAAATCAACAACTTCAACATAACCTGATTCATATATCTGCTCACTGCTAACTTCATTAATGATTGTCTTAAAATCTATATCCATTCCTATAACACCGACAAACTCACCATTTTCAAGATAGACCGGAATGATATACGAAATCATAAAAACCTTAAGATTTTTATTATAGTATGGGTTCATCCACAACGGCTTTCCTTCTTTCTTTGGAATATAAAACCATCCAACATGTCCAACATCATCAGGGCTGTAATTGAGAATATCCGTTGGTATCTCTTCCTGAAATTTTGGGGAATCAGAACGTTTTGACCACAAAAAACCACCAGTACCACTCTTTGTAATCTCAGGATTATATCTGAAATAAACAGTCCTTGCCCCATCTGTTTTATTTGCAACAGCAACTGCAAACTCCTTTATATGTCTCTCATATTCATAAAAATAAACATCTATATCACTTTGTAACTCTCTCAACTCCTCTGCGTACTCATAAATAATTTCGACCGAATGACGGACAAGATTCATCTTATTGTCAAATTTTAAAGCCTCCCTTTCACAGAGCTGCAGCATTATTTTTTTTGAATCTTCTTCTGAGAGTCTGTCAACGACCAAAACACTTATTGTCCCTAGCAAAACTGCAAGGACAAGCAATGCCAGTACAGATGTTTTTAATATTTTTCCTCTTAAAGATGTCTTAGTATATCTTAACATACACAATTCCCTCCCTTATACTATTTCCCTATACCCCAAAATGATATATAATAAACCAAAAACCACCTATGGAGGAATCTATGCTTTCTTTTCAGATTGACACAAATTCAGACAAGCCTTTATATGAACAAATTTACAACAACATAAAAAAGCTTATTCTTGACGGCACATATCCCAATGGAAGTAAACTTCCATCAACCAGAAATATGTCCGTTATACTAAACGTAAGCAGAAACACTGTAGATACTGCTTACTACCAGCTTATGTCCGAGGGTTACATTGACTCTGTCCCCAAAAGCGGATTTTATGTAAATGATATATCTCTTGCACATCATACCAGTGATGAAAATTCTGATAACACTGACAACTCTGCATTAAACAATAATGACATCTCTGAATATGATTACGATTTTTCTCCTTTTGAAGTTGATATAAGCCATTTTCCTTACTCTGTATGGAAAAGACTTTCAAAACAGATTCTAAACAGCACCCCAGACCTTTTTCTACTCGGAGATGCTTTTGGTGACATCTCACTGCGCAGAGCCATATGCGAATATGTACGCCTCTCAAGAGAAGTATCGTGTACACCTGAACAGATTATTGTAGGAGCAGGTGCTGATTATCTGTTACAGATGCTCTCTCTCATGTTCTGCCATATGGGAGTATCTGAAATAACAATGGAAAATCCATGCTATGTAAAGGCTGCCCAGATATTTAAAAACAACCATATAAACGTTCATCCAGGAGAATTGGATTATAAAGGTCTTATAATATCATCAATTTCAGAAAAAAGCAATATAGTTTATGTAACACCTTCACACGAATACCCCCTGGGAATAGTTATGCCGTTTGGCAGAAGAAAAGAACTGCTTGACTGGGCATGTCAGCAGGAAAACCGTTATATTATAGAAGATGACCACGATAGTGAATTTCGCTATAAAGGCAAGCCTATTCCCTCACTGCAGGGTATCGACTCCCATTCCAAAGTTATATACTCAGGTACGTTCTCAAAAGCCATAGCACCTGCAATCCGTGTCGGATATATAATACTGCCTCCTGCACTTCTTGGGAAATATAAGCAAATCTGTGGTCATTATTCATGTACCGTGTCAAGATTTGACCAGGCCATTCTCGCAAATTTTATATCACAGGGATACTTCGAAAAACATATAAACCGAATGAGAAAAATATACAAATCAAAACATGACACTGTTTTAAAAACACTTGAAAAATATATTTCAGAAAATAACCTGTCGGTATCCGGTGACCACGCAGGCATGCACATAGTCCTTACCCTTCCGGAAAATGTATCGTCGGAAGAAGTATGCCATCTTGCCAGAGAAGAAAAGATACATGTATATTCAATAAAAGAGCATTATCTTTCAATTCCTGATAATGCTCCTGATTCTTTACTTATCGGTTATTCAAATCTCTCCGAAGAAGATATTAAAACAGGTCTTGCAAAACTTATAAGCATTTGTAACTATTTAGAATCTCAAGCCACATTACACCTGTAAACAACCTGTTTACAGTTTCTGAGCACTGTTAAAGCAGCTTTTGTAAATTTTTCTGAAGAATTACAAATTTTTGATGGAACTGAGTATATGTGCTGCCTGCTTTTTATCATGTTCCATCTGTTCTTTAAGCTGCTCTATGCCTGGAAATTTTTTCTCAGGACGTATGAACTCGATAAATTTTACAACAATATCTCTGCCGTAAATATCCTGATTAAAATTCAGTATACATGTCTCTACTCCGACCTCATGCTGTCCAACAGTAGGTTTGCGGCCTATATTGGTAACACCTTTATAACTTTTCCCATCTATTTCTACAACAGTGGCATAGACTCCTGATCTAAGAAGAACTTTTTCCCTGTCCGGTATAATATTAGCAGTAGGCATATCAAGTGTTCTTCCAAGCGCCTTGCCATGAACCACCTCTCCTGATATAAAATAAGGTTCTCCAAGCAGTTCATTTGCGCGGCTTATCTCGCCATTTTCTATTGTCTCTCTTATAAGCGTACTGCTTATTATATCTTCACTTGACTTAAGCTTGTGGAAAATCTTTATATCATATCCATATTTGGAAGCATATTTTTTCAGCGTTCCAACATTTCCTTGTCTGTCCCTGCCAAATCTGTAATCTTCACCTACACAGATATATCCGGCATCCATTTTCTGCATAAGAAACTTCTCTATAAACTCCTCCGGCTCCATCATGCGTGTCTCTTCCGTAAAAGGAAAAAGTACCAGACGGTCAACTCCCAGCTTTTCAAGAAGCATCTCTTTTTCCTGCTGGGAATATATAAGTTTTCTTGAAACCGGAACATTTTCATTTATCCTGTCTTGTGCACTCACATCAAATGTAAATACCGTAGGAATCAAATCCGTCCTCGACTTTATCTCTTTAAGCAGAAGTCTGTGACCTCTGTGAATGCCATCAAACTTTCCAAGCGATACGGCACTGTTTTTTATATCTATATCAAAACCTCTAAGGATTTCCATACTAATCCCCATTTCTGAGCAACTTGTTTCAAAGAGCTATTTGTTTTTGCTCATAAACAAATAGCCGTGTGAAAAAGAGGCTATCAAGCTTATTTTTCACACTATCCCACATGTTACCTAAAACATTTTCTCTACTTTAAATTCATACTTATTCTTTTTGTAAATTGCCTTAAATAAATTATTTTCATCGTATATAAGGAATTTTTCATTTATCTTTGGTAAAATATCATTTTCCCTGAACATTTTCTCAGAGAGTGTATTGCCATTTGCAAGATATGAAGCATATTCCTGCTTTATATGAAGGCTTCTGTAATTGTCAAAAAGCGCATCAACCTGCATTGTTATCTCCTGAACTTTGTCAATTGACTCGTCTGCAAGTTTCTGTATATCCGAAAGTCTGTAAGCATTTTCAATTTCAAAAACAGATACCCTTGTCCTTGTAAGCTGCTGCATCGCAGCTGCTATGCCAAGTTCCTTACCTATATCATGACAAAGTGTTCTTATATATGTTCCTTTTGAGCATGTCACATCCATTGTAAATGTTCCATTCTCTATATCTATATCACTGACTTTTATCTCTGATATCGTAACAGGTCTTGCTTTTCTCTCAACAGTCTTTCCCTCTCTCGCAAGCTCATATAATTTCTTACCATTTACTTTGAGAGCAGAGTACATTGGCGGAACCTGCATAATATCACCTTCAAACTTTGAGACACATCTAATGATATCTTCCTCAGTTATACCTGAAATATCAAATTCCTGAAGGACTGTTCCAGTCGTATCCTGGGTATCAGTTTCAATACCAAGCTTACAGACCGCCCTGTAAGACTTATCCTTATCAGTGAGAAGTTCACAGACCTTTGTAGCCTTTCCACAACATACAGGAAGCACTCCCACTGCCGCAGGGTCAAGAGTTCCTGTATGGCCAATCTTTTTCTGGTG
>JAFPDA010000058.1 GCA_017425575.1 Lachnospiraceae bacterium
CTGGGATGAATTTTCACCCTGTTTTTTACCTTCTGAATCAGAAGATGCATTGCCATCGCTCTGTGATGGAGTTCCATTTTGACTTTTATCCGAACTTCCCTGACTTGCACTGTCAGAATCCTGCGATATACTCTGTGACGCCATAGAAGCCTCAGTATTATCAAGTGAAGACATTGCCTCGGCAGCTTCACTGTCTGTAACTTCTCCATCCTGTGCCACTTTCGCTAACTTGTCTAACAGTTCTTTCTTCTCCTCATCAGATAATCCCTCCGCAAGATTTTCAAGTTCTTTCTTAGCTTTATCAGAAAGTCCTTTATCCTTACTAAGCTCAGATAACTCTTTGTTATACTCAGCAAGCTTTTTAATATCAATATCATTTATAAGCGGCTGCATGGCATCCAGAATTTTTTCATTATTCTGTTCCTTAAGTTCTTCCTTTAATTTCTGTGAAAGCCTTTCTTTCGCCTTCTCAATTTCTTTCTGCCCTTTGACTTCCTTTATCTCTTTTCTGGCAGAAGCTATAATCTTTTTGAGTTCTTTTATCGTCTCTTCTTCTTTTTTCTCAGTCACCGCCTTTTCAAGTTTTTTCTCAGCCTTCTTTATAACATCTTCTGCCTTTTCAATCTTAACTGCAAGTTCATGATTAGCCACAGCAAGTTTCTTTGCATCAGACGGTATAAGCATACAAAGTACCATAACAATTATAACAGTGCATAAAGCTGCATACTTCTTCCACGGATAAGCTAACGGAAGTCTTTTTCTTATGTCAAATTCATTTATCTCATTTACAGCATCTTCCTTCAAAAGACCGGCAAAACCTTCACTTTCACCAAGAAGCTCAAAACTTGTAATTATCTTTTCCCCAAGACCACTGCTGTCAGCATACAAAGCAGCTTCCTTCTTATCAGGCCATCTGAACAAAATATAAAAAATTGATGCCACAAAACCTGCAGCAATCAACCAGAATCCAATCTTCTCCGCATTATATACAGGAAAAAATATCGCTATAAAATTTATAATAAGAGCTGCCGCAGCAAAACCAATCTCAATCACTGCAGCAGCATTTATCCATAACAAAAGAGCCCTTCTTCTTGCAGCCTTCTTAACAAAATTATAAATAATTCTGTCATGCTCACTTATAACCCTGCTTTTCATAACCAATCATCCTTTACTACCACTCCACCAGCTTACAAACCACTAATACAGTCGATACCTAAAACCTCCCGGAAATCAAACACTATTCACTTCAAAAATCAACAGCAACTTCATTTCCTTTATAGAACCACCACAACAAAACTCTCTCAAAAAAATATATCTTTAACTCTACACTACATCACTCTACAAACCACAAATACCGTCGATACCTAAAACCTTCCGGAAATCAAACACTAGCACTCTTTGAAAACCAGTAGGAAATGAAATAAGTTTGCAAATGAAGAGCGTTGAACATCGTCAGTGCTTAAAGAGCGTACTTTGCTCTTTTATGCACTGCTACGTATGTTCTCCGAGGCGCAAGCCGTCTCTGAAGTTAAAACTTATTTCATTTCCTACGTCACTTCCAAATCACTTCTTCCCCCTCTTTTTGCTCTTTTTAACCCTAAGAGGATTTAAAAAGTGTGCCGCCAGTTTCACAAAACAGAATGTACATAAAAGCTGTGCTGCTATACTACACCAATACCAATGCTCAACTATAAAATTCGGCAGCTTTCCATTCAGACCATTCTGCAGCATATCCATAGCTGAATAAGCACCATACTGGTCAAATATCATATTTATCGTAGTAAATGCCGGATTTATAAGCAGTATATATAACACTCCTGTCACATCAGGCCATGGACCTGTTCCACTCATAACATTGTAATAATATATATTTGATATGAGATTTGTCAGAAATACTACTATAGCTGTGACAAAACAAACTATCATTCCAAGACCATAAGTAAACACTGTAGCCTGCACAGTCTTTTTTACGACTGATGAAGCAAACATTCCCATACTTCCAACGTATAATGCAAATACAAATGTCAGCAGAATAAAACGCAAAAGGTCTGATGCGCTTACTCCACCGATAGTAAATATAATAGATATAACCGGAAGACTTGATACAACCAAGAGCAGCACCATGCTTATAGATGACATAAGTTTTCCAACAATTATCTGCTCTGGTTTAAGAGTAGTTGTAAGCAGTATCTCAAGTGTCTGCTTCTCTCTCTCTCCGGCTATACTTCCCGCTGTAAATGCAGGTATCATAAATGCAAGCATAACCATTTCAATGCTGGCTATTATAAAATATATTCTTGATGCTGCTGAATAATCAATATATGAGTTCCAGTTTACATTAAACACAGACTCAAAGCCTAACAAAGCTATAAATATAAGAATTGCATTGTAAATTATTATTGTAAATGCAAATTTACTTGTTCTTGAACGAAGTTTTAACTCTTTTGCATATACCGGATTTATCTTCATCAGTTAAGCACCTCCTTGTTTCCTGTAATCATCATAAATACTTCTTCAAGATTTCCACTTTCTCTTACAAATGATACTACTTTTATATTATTTCTTATAAGCTTTGCGAGAAGTTCAGCCTCATCATCCTGCTCTCCTGTAAAACCAAGAGAAATATAATCTCCATCTATCGAAATATTTTTAACCAGCGGCTCTTCCTTAAATATCTTTACAGCCTCTTCCTTATTTTCAATAATCTGTACTTTTATAGGATTTGATGACACAAGTCTGCTCATTATCTCATCAACAGTACCTTTTGTAATCATACTTCCCTTCTCTATTATTCCTATTGTAGTACACATCTCAGCAAGCTCTGACAATATATGGGAACTTATAATAATAGTCTTTCCCATATCATTGAGATTCTTTAAGATACCTTTCATCTCAAAGCGTGCTCTTGGGTCAAGACCTGAAGCAGGCTCATCAAGAATAAGCAAATCAGGATTGTGAACAAGGCTTCTTGCAAGACAAAGCCTCTGCTTCATTCCTCTCGAGAGACTGTCAACATAAAACTCAGCCTTATCACTCAGATTAACAAGCTCCATAAGCTCCATACAGAGTTTTCTGGCTTTCTTTCCGGTTATTCCATATATTGAAGCATAAAACTCCATATACTCTATTGCTTTGAGATTGTCATATACTCCAAAGAAATCCGGCATATAACCAATCTTTTTCTTAAGTGCCTGATTATCCTCAAGCGCATTTACTTCTCCAATATATACCTCGCCGCCATCAGCCTTTAAAAGACCTGAAAGGATTCTCATTGTTGTTGTCTTGCCAGCTCCATTAGGGCCAACAAATCCAAACAGCTCTCCCTTTCCTATTGAAAGGTCAAGATTATTAAGGGCAACAAAATCACCATAATGTTTATATAATTTTTTAATCTCTATCATCTTTTAATCCTCCACGTAATCACCGGCAATCTCAGCCCTCGGTAATATATAAGAGTCTACTTCATAATTTGTATTGTGTGACAAATTATAATGAATTGTAAGTGTACCATCATCATTAAGGTATTTGTCTATCCCCTTAACAACTGTCTCTTTTCCAGATTCAATTATCTCATCAAGTTCCCCAGTCTTTTTATTTCTAAGCATAGCCTTGCCAATAAAAGCTTCTGTCGCAAATCCGTTTGTTCCAAGAGTAAACTCTCTTCCATCCACAGTATCTGCATTATAAATAAGCTGTTTTGGAACAAAATTATAAGGAAATCTGTATGTCACTTCATAAGCAGCAGAAGTTGTGTCATATATTATATCTCCATTTGTCTTAATATCATCATATATATAAGCATACTTCGAAAGATTACCAATAATATCATGACCATCTGCTTTAGCTTTAATATTTAAAAGTTTACAAACAGCTGTATTTCCATATTTTTTGTAAGAGAAATTATCAGTAAAGCCTGTCTCCTCTCCCTCTTCTGCAAAACCATAAAACCATGTCTGAACTGAATGAAACTGATAATAGTCAATTAACATTCCAATCTTTCTTCTCATATCATAATCACTGTTTGCCGGACCATAAAAACTTGTGCCATATGCCGCCTCAATCGCTGCTTCCCCATCATATCCATACTGTGACGAATCAAATATATCTGATGAACTTAACTTTGATATATCAACTGTATCTCCTGCTGCTATATCACCAAGATAATAGACCTTTCCATTGTCATAGATAATACATTTGTTAAGGCTGTATGACATATTATTGGTAAGCGTTCCTTTTATTTTACTGCCTTCTTTATCAAGTTTTATATCAACATTTCCATGACCTGACGCATTGTGTGCCATTTCAAACTTTACAGCCTCAAAAGATGAAAGTCTGTTCATCAGAAGTTTTGTACTGTCACTTCCATACTCTATTCCATACTTATAGTCTGACTGGTTAAGAGTACCTTCATCTACGCCATAATATCCATTATTTCTCTTCATCGGAAATACACTGATATCACTGTTAACCGTCATTGAATACGGCTTATTCGATGAGCTTGCAACCGAAAATACTGTATCGAGCCTGTTTGTATCCTTCTCTTCCTCGGAAAGATTCATAACAGAGGCATAATTTATATATGGTTTCTGTATTCTTGTACTTGTTCCGATAATGTATATCATTACTGAGAAAACAACAGCAGTAACAGGAACGAATACCCACAAAAGCCCTCTCTTATCCTTTTTTCTATAATAAATATAAGCTGCCGGACCAACCAGAATAACATAGATAATAAGTATTGCCCCATATAATTTAAGATTAGGAAGGCTGTCTGCCGAATTGATATTAAGCACATCATCTATATATGAATACGAATATACCTGTGCATTCATCCCTCTATAATTACCATTTTTGTCAACAAGAGATGACTGTTCCTTTTTTAATACCTCTGCAACCGCTGCACCGTAAGTGTTCCACATTTTATCAGGAAGATTAAGTGAATACTCCGCAATATAAATCTTTCCATCTCCCAGCGCCACAGAGCTTAATAATTTCTCTTCACTATCTGCCAGAACAGCTTTGCTTTTTTCTATATCAAGTGATGTTATATCAATATTTACCTTATCTTCAACATCAGCCTCTCCAGAAAGAAGTGTAACCTCATCCTTTGACATGCCAAAGTTTGTAGCTATGGTTTTGGCAGCACCTATTTTCCCACTAAGTATATTACCTGAAAATCCCTTTAATACCTTATCAGCATTAGCTCCCGTTCCAAGAAGTAACATTCCACCACTTTCAACCCACTCTTTCAGTGCATTTATCTGCTTTTCTGTAAATACACTGGTATTAAAATCATTTATTATAATGATATCGAGAGTGTCAAAGCTTCTAAAATCATCAGATATATCTTCTGCTGAAAGTTCAAAAACCTTATTTGACTCAAAACTATCTGCTTTATAGTCCCCCATAAATGCATTATTTATATATTGAAGCCCTGATGGGTCATCCGACAATTCTCCTACAAATAATACCTGATCCTCCAGGTTGCAACGCCCCTCTACATTAACATTTTTCTTGGCAAGCGTATTTCCCTCTTCATCACATATGCTCACTTTATAGCTGGTTGACTCCATTACAGGTAAAACTATCTCAACTTTTTTCTTCTCACCAGAAGCTATTGCAACATTCCTTGCAAGCATGGCAAGTTTTTCACTGTCCATGGTTGGATATTCAACCCTGAACTTACCGGAAAAATCATTGCCGGAATTTTCTACAAAAAACTGAATTCTCATATAACTACTATATTTTGAATATCCCTCAAATCCAAATTTCACTTCAACATCCAAATCATCAGTATTAAGTTTTATCTCCTGACCTTTTTTCAGTGAAATCATAGACGATGACTTTGCATATGCATTTTCATCACCTGAAAGGAAAATCCCAACTGAAAACACCAAAACCATCATCATAATAATCCTAAATACTCTTTTCTTAATTTTCATATATTTCCTCACTTCCACTACAATATCCTATTGGAATTTCTCCTGCACTTGATTTTGGAAACTCCGAGAGAACATTACGAATACTTTATGCATATATCTGCAAAACTTTTGAACCCCTTATCAGCTTACTCTTTAATAATAGGCAAAGCTATTGTAAAACGCGTTCCACTTTCACTGCTTTTAACCACAATATCGCCACCATGCAGTATCGCTATCTGCTGGGCTATATTAAGTCCAAGCCCCGTACCTCCTGTACTTGAAGACCTTGAGCCTTCCACTCTGTAAAATTTATCAAATATGTGTTCAATGCTTTCCTTCGGAATTACAAGTCCAAAATTTGTAACTGAAATCTGTAATTCCCTCTCATATTTTTGAAGTTCTATATAAACAATCTTACCATCTTTTCCATATTTAACTGCATTACTTATAAGATTGGAAACAGCTCTTGCGATAAGTTCCCCATCAACATTCATTATCAGGCTGTTTACATTCTGAGACAGTGAATATTCCAAAGAATTCTCCATAAACAACGGATAAAATTCTTCAACTAACTGCTCAACAAGTTTAATTATGTCAATCTCACTCTTATGTAACGAAATCTCTCCGCTCATAAGCTTCGTATAACTAAACAGCTCCTCTATAAGCCCCTGCATTCTTCTGGCCTTTCTGAGAGCTATATTGGCATAATTCTGTCTCTCCTCAACAGTGTATTTATCAACAGATGTTGCAAGCTGCAAATAGCCGATTATCGATGTAAGCGGCGTCCGCAAGTCATGTGCAACACATGTTATCATATCTTTATTCGACTGCAGGGCTCCTCTCTCAGCTTCTATCAGCCTCTGTATCTCGCAGGACATTCTGTTTACCTGCCTTACAATCTCTCCAATCTCATCTTCCCTGTCTACACCCACAATCCTTGTCTCGTGTTCACCATTTGCAATATCAGATATACATCCTGATATATAACTCATATCCTTTGTTATGCGTTTTGTCAGAGCAAGGAAATACATTATATACAATATAAATGCACAGATTATCACTATAATTGCAATAAAAATTGTAGTGTTCCTGTTCCAGTAGCTGATAAGCATATATTCCGGTGGCTCCGGATTCATATCCTTATTATGATTTACATTAACCGGCGGTAAATTTTTAGGTTTTCCATAGCCGCCAACTGATATCCCAAGTGCTGAACCTGTAAAATATAATGCAAATCCAAGAACCGTCTCTGTCAACAAAGCAAGCACAAGGCTGACTACACAATATAAAACAAGCTCTGCTCTTAAACTCTTATGCTTCAATTTTGTATCCTACTCCCCAAACTGTTTTTACTATCTGTGCCTCTCTTGGATTCAGCTCTATCTTTTCTCTTATTCTTCTTATATGCACCATAACTGTATTACTCATCTCGAAACTTTTTTCTTTCCAGACTCTTTCAAATATTTCGTCCGTTGAAAAAACAGTGTTTGGATTTGAAGCCATAAGAAAAAGTATGTCAAACTCTATCGGAGTAAGCTTTACATCCTTTCCATAAGCCTTTACCTGATGAAGATTTTTATCCATCCACAGATTCTCAAGCTCAATATAATCAGGCTTCTTCTGCTCCACTCCTCCAAAACTCTGATATCTTCTAAGCTGTGATTTTACCCTTGCAATAAGCTCCATCGTATTAAACGGCTTTGTAACATAATCATCAGCCCCATTTATAAGACCATCTACCTTGTCTCTTTCTCCATCTTTCGCACTTAACATTATAATTGGAATTGTACTTTTTTCTCTTATCTTTGCACAAACCTCGCGACCATCTACTACTGGCATCATAATATCAAGAATTGCAAGGTCTATATCCTCTTTGTCAAAAATCTTCAATGCCTCACGTCCGCCATAAGCCTTGAAAACATTATAGCCCTCGCCTTTTAAATGTATCGCAACAAGGTCTGCAATTTCATTGTCATCATCTACTACTAATATATTTGCATTTTCCATATTTGTCCTCCACAATATATCAATTACAAAGATAGAATATCATAATATTTTTCTGAATTCTTTACTTTTTTCTTAAAACGTCTTCATAATTGATTACAATTTTCTTAAGTTACCTGATAACACAAAAAAAGCGCTGTACTTTTAGAAAGTACAACGCTTCCGCCTATCAGCAGCTTTCTTCCTTCATGGAAAGCTTAAGTTCTTTAAGATAATTTGTATCTATTTTTAAAGTTGAACGGTCTTTTAAAGACTCATAAACCCTTGGCACCATAATACTCTGGTATGCAGGTCTTATAATCTTGTCAACATTTATAAGTTCCTCCATGCGGTGAGCACTCCAGCCTACTATTCTCGCCATGGCAAATATAGGTGTGAAAAGTTCCATAGGTATTCCAAGCATATTGTAAACAAATCCACTGTAGAAATCCACATTGGCACTTACACCTTTATATATAGCACACTCCTCACCGATAACCTCTGGTGCTATTCTCTCAATCATAGAATAAAGTTCAAACTCTTTCTTCTGATGTTTCTCATTTGCCAGTTTCTCAACAAACTGTTTAAAAGCAACAGCTCTAGGGTCAGATATAGAATATACTGCATGCCCCATTCCATAGATAAGACCTCTCTTATCAAAAGCTTCTTTTCTTACAAGCTTACGAAGGTATGCTCTTACCTCTTCCTCATCAGTAGTATCTGAAACATTTTCTTTTAAATCCTGCATCATCTCAACGACTTTTATGTTTGCACCACCATGCTTTGGTCCTTTAAGAGATGAGAGCGCCGCTGCAATTACAGAATATGTGTCAGAACCTGCAGAAGTTACAACCCTTGTTGTGAATGTAGAGTTATTTCCACCACCATGCTCCATATGAAGAACAAGTGCAAGGTCAAGCACCTTTGCCTCTGTATCTGTATACTGTTTATCCGGTCTGAGCATTCTAAGTATATTTTCTGCTGCGGAAAGATTGTCATCCGGTCTGTGAATATAAAAGCTCTCATCACATTCATAATGGTTGTATGCCTGATATCCGTATACCGCAAGCATAGGAAATACACTTATAAGCATAATACACTGTTTAAGAACATTCTCAAGAGAGTTATCTGTAATCTGGTCATCATATGATGAAAGAGTAAGCACACTTTTTGTAAGCGAATTCATAATATCCTTACTTGGAGCTTTCATGATTACATCTCTTACAAAATTTGTAGGAAGTCGCCTGTTCTTTGCAAGAACATCTTTAAATTCCACAAGCTGCTCTTTGTTTGGAAGTTCTCCAAATAACAGAAGATATGCTGTCTCCTCAAATCCAAATCTCTCATCTTCCCTGAAGCCTTTTGTGAGGTCATATATATTGTATCCCCTGTAAAAAAGCTGCCCCTCACATGGAATAACATGACCGTCTTCCATATCAGTTGCCTTTATCAGAGAAATATTAGTTATACCAGAAAGTACACCCTTTCCGTTTTTATCACGGAGACCTCTTTTTACGCCAAATTCATTAAAAAGATTAGAATCAATGGAATTATTTTCTATACACAATTTCATACATTTTTTTGTGTATTCATCCATCATTTTGTCAAAAATTACATCCTTATTTTCTTCACTCATAAAAACCCTCCATTCCTCAATCCTCTTCTCTTTGCTATATGACAATTAATAGCCTGTTTCTTTTATTAATATTATACAAATCAATGTGAATACTGTCAAATCACAGTGACATATTGACATATTTTAATCAAAGATTTCTTTGTCCTTATTTTTGTTATTTTTATCAGTAAAACTAAGCTCGGGATTTTTAACACTTACTCTTGTTCCCGGTGCAACTGACTCAGTTATAAAAGCATTTCCGCCTATTACAGAACCTTTTCCTATAACTGTCTTTCCACCAAGAATAGATGCACTTGAGTATATTGTTACATCATCCTCAATTGTAGGATGTCTCTTTACATCTCGAAGAAGCTGGCCACTTCTTGTAGAAAGCGCACCAAGAGTAACTCCCTGATAAATTTTTACATTATTTCCTATTATTGTTGTCTCACCTATTACAACTCCGGTTCCGTGGTCAATAAAGAAATATTCACCAATCTGCGCACCCGGATTTATATCAATTCCTGTATGACTATGAGCATATTCACTCATTATTCTTGGTATAAATGGAACTTTTCTCTTATACAATTCATGTGCAAGGCGATAAACAAATATCGCAAAAAGTCCGGGATAGCAGAATATTATCTCATGCTTTGTCTTAGCGGCAGGGTCACCATCGAAGGCTGCCTGAACATCTTTTATAAGTTTTCGCTGAATCTCTGAAAGAGACATAAAAAACTCTGTTGCTATCTGCTCTGCCTTCTCCTCAATATCAGAAAGTCTGTTTTCTTCAGAGGCCTGCTGAACAAGTGCCGCCTTTATCTGACAGGCAAGCTCTTTATGAAGTCTGATTATATTATGTCCTACAAAATACTGAGGAAGTGTATTGGATAAATTCTCACTGTCAAAATATCCCGGAAACATAATTCTTCTTATCTCAAATATTATATGCTTTATACAATCTCTGTTTGGCATACCACTGCCATCCTTCACCAAAAATAGTTCCTCGCTTGCATAATTATCAGAAATTTCTGCTACAAGTTTATTTACCTTTTCTTCTGAAAACATTTTTAACACTCTCTTTCATCCTTTTTACATATGATATCACATTAATTATATTCTTGCCACAGTACAAAAATTTCCTTAATAATATTTAGAAAAATATAATAGTTCGCGCCTTGAGTTTTACATTAGGATTGTAACAGTTCAGCCGTTATTTTCTATGATAGGATTTGAGGTTCGTATTTCTTACGGTTACCCGCTCTCGCTTGATAAGAAACATAGCAGTACTAAGCTCGGCAAGCAAAGCTTTTGCCTCGCTAAGTGCTGATGTTTCTTAACAGTAACCTTCATAAATCGAACCCTCAAATCCTAAAATTAACTTTTTTGAGGCTGCACTGTTACTTAGGATTTATATTTTTTTACAAAAAACATTGAAAAGTATATAAACATTGTGTTAAAGTATGTTGTATATAAAAACAACTGTTATAATTCACTTAGAAATGAGGTATTAATTGTATGAAGATATCAACAAAAGGACGCTATGCAATAAGGGTAATGCTCGATATCGCAGAGCATAATACGGGTGAATTTATTCCACTTATGGATGTGGCAAAGAGACAGGAGATTTCTGAAAAGTATCTTGAGTCTATTGTATCTGTCTTAAGCAAAAATGATTATCTCATCTCTTTAAGAGGTAAGGGTGGCGGATATAAACTTGCCAGAAACCCTGAAGATTATAAAATAGGTGATATATTAAGACTTACAGAAGGTGCATTCGCCCCTGTTGCCTGTCTTGAGAAAAAACCAAACAGATGCGATAAGGCAGAAACATGTGCCACTCTCAAAATGTGGGAAGGTTTCCAGAAAGTCACCGAAGAATACTTTGATGGAATCACTATCGCTGACCTTATGCATAAAGTAGATGTAACAGATAATTATGTTATATAATAGTTCTCTCAGCATTTCTTTGTACTTGCTTTTGTGAAACCATTCTATAACAGAAAATCAGCAATAAAAAGGAAGCAGTTCCTAACAAGCTGCTTCCTTTTTATTTATATTTAATATGGCTGATTAAGCAAATGCTTACAAAAATCAATTATCTCTTTAGTATCTCTGCTGTTTATAAAAGTTACTGTCCCTTTATTATGACTTTCTCCAAGAAGGCCTGATGCAGAGAGTCTCCTTTTCATCTCTCTCGCCGTACCTTCACCACCATCAAAAATTGCTACATCATCACCCACAATTTTTTTGATTGCATTTTTCTCGAATGGGTAATGTGTACAGCCAAGTACAATAGAATCTATCGGCTTATCATTCACCGACCAGAAAAGCTCAGTAAGATATTTATAAAGGTCTTCACCATCAAAATTTCCCTTTTCAACGAACTCCATAAGTCCCGGGCAGGGCAGTGGAACTATCTCTGCCTTATCCTTATACATATCCATAAGTCTCTGAAACTTCTCCTGTTTTATAGTCATGGGGGTTGCCATAACTACAACCCTTGAATCAGGTTTATGCAAAACAGCAGGCTTTATTGCAGGCTCTATACCAACAAGCGGAAGCTCTGGATACATCTTGCGAAGCACTGCAACCGCGGCACTTGTAGCCGTATTACAGGCAACTACTATAGACTTTGCTCCCATTTCAAGAAGTTTCTCCACATTCCTTATCGTGAGCTCTCTTATTTCTGAAACACTTTTTGTTCCATATGGTGCATTGACTGAATCTCCAAAATAAATAAAATCTTCATTTGGCATAACTCTTACAAGCTCTCTGAGAACACTTATTCCACCAACGCCTGAATCAAACACACCAACAGGTTTATTCTTCTCTTCCATACATCTCATCTCCAGCTTAATTGCTTAAAAATTGGACTCTGAACATATAAAGCCCTGCAGTCCGTCCAAAACAGACACAGGGCTCAATTTTATCTCTCTGACGGAGTTATTTATCAGTCTTTGTCAATAATCTCTTTATAGAAACCTGAATAGTCTTTACGTCCTTCCTGCATCGCAGCTATGGCAGCTCTAGGATGCTGGTTCAAATGACCGGTTAAAAGATAAGGAATATCAAATCCCCACTCTACTCCAGCCTCTTTAAGAGGAACTATATTTTCTTCTATAAATTTAATAATTGGGAATAATTTATATTTAGGATTTTTGAGGAATCCAAGTAAGAGTTCCATATTGCAGTTACCGGCTCCACGTCCCATTCCAGCCATTGTAGCATCAAGATATGACACACCCTGGGCACATGACTCAATAGTATTTGCAAACGCAAGCTGCTGGTTATTGTGAGCATGCATACCAATATATTTTCCGTACTTTTCTCCAATCTCCATATACTGCTCAGAGATTTTTCTTATCTGCTCTGGGAATAAAGAACCAAAACTGTCCACGATATAGATACCATCAACCGGACTTTTTCCGAGCATCTCAAGTGCTGCTGCTATATCAGACTCTTTTGCATTAGATATAGCCATAATATTACAAGTCGTCTCATAGCCTTTTTTGTGAGCATCTTCAATCATATCAATAGCTGCCGGCATAGTATTTACATAAGTTGCAACACGTATAAGGTCTACAGGACTCTCACTTCTTTCATGTATATCCTCTTTGTAGTTACATCTTCCCACATCTGCCATAATAGCAAGCTTAAGTTCTGTATTATTCTCGCCAACTATTTCACGAATTGCTTCATCCGTTGCAAATTTCCATTTTCCAAATTTATCAACATCGAACATATCCTTATCTGCACGATATCCAAATTCCATATAGTCAACGCCAGCTTTTACATTAGCTTCGTATAAATTTTTAATAAACTCATCTGTAAAATAAAAATCATTTACAAGACCGCCATCACGTATAGTTGCATCTAATACCTTAATATCAGGACGAAATGTTAACAAATCACCTTTCTGAGCCACTTTCATCACCTGCTACTAAAAATACGGACAATATATTAACCTCAATGTCCAGTAGCTTATCCTTTCTCTTCTGATTTAGCTTTGCAGTATTTATTGTACTATCGTATTTTCTCGATAAACTGCAATTAAAACTCAACCATGCTATTGTATCAGTTTTATAGTATATTTGCAAGAATTTAACTAAAGCAGCCCATAGATTTCTGTAAATCCTCTGCCATTACCAGAAGCTCTTCTGAAGATGTCTGGACTCTCTGCATTGTATTATTCATATCATTTACAACCTCAATAGTATCATCTGCAAGCATAACATTGTTCTCAGAAATAGATGAAAGCTCATCTATTGCCTTAGAGATAGATATTCCTGATGAATTAAGCACAACAATTTTTTCTTTTATATTTTTCATGTTCTGATGTGATTTTTCAACTCCATCAGAAACATGCTTATATGTATCTCTTGTAAGGTTAAGCTTGTTCTGCTGGATATCCATATTCTTCTGAACCTCGCCCATAACACTCACAGTCTTATCTGAAATCTCTATAATCTTATCAAGCATAACCTTTATGCCCTGACTTGAATCATTACACTGTACGGCAAGTTTATTTATCTGGTCAGCCACAACAGCAAATCCTTTTCCTGCCTCTCCCGCTCTTGCCGCCTCTATATTGGCATTGATAGAAAGTAAATCCGTCTCATCAGCAATAGACTGTATAAGCTCAATTGCTTTATTTATATCTTCAACAGCCTCACTCATAAGTCCTATCTGTTCAGTTGCTTTAGATACAGAAAGCTTTGTATCCAGGCTTGATTCTTCAAGTTCCGTTATAATCAGCTCAGATTCTTTCTCCTTTTTAGACATTTCCTCAGCACCTTCTGCCATAATGTCAACTTCATCTATTATACGGTCTATCTGGTTATTTATAACTGTAACGCTCTCTCTTGCCTGTGCTGTACTCTCTGCCTGATTCTTAGCTCCATTTGAAATCATTTCAACAGCGTCATTGACATCTTTTGAAGAAGATGTATTAGTCTGTACCAGCTGTGAAAGACTGTCTGCAGAGAGCTTGAGGTTATTACCTGAACCTTTAATTCCATTTACCATGTCACTAAAACTTTCCTGCACCTTGACACAGCTTCTGTAAATATCACCTAATTCATCATTTGATTCCATTACCTTTTTATTGGCATTATTGTCAAGTTTACCCTGAACTATATTGTCAAGAAATTCCTTTGTATGTTTCATCTTCTTAACAATATTACGGGATGTGACAATTGAGATCAATGCAACTCCAAGAACTATAATAACAGAAAATATAATTCCTAATCTCCCGAAAAAATTATATACATGTGGCATAAAATATCTGCCGCAATCCGCATAAATGCTGGATTTTTTGTGTTTTTCTCTTTACAAAAACAGTGTATAAATATATAATTTAGCTACGAATATTATACACTGTTTTAGGGAGGAGAAAAACATGTCATC
>JAFPDA010000059.1 GCA_017425575.1 Lachnospiraceae bacterium
AAAACTTAAAAATTATAAAAAGCAGTTTGGCAGAGGACGCCGCACCCTGCTTGCAAATATCGGAAACGCAAAATATGTTGAAGAGATAAAACAGGAAACCATCTATGTGATGATAGACAAATTCGGATACTGCAAGTCACTCGATGAGTCAAGCTATACACGCCTTGCACCTGAGACACTTCTCGAATACACTCACATTGTTCCTATGCAGAATACGGATAAACTCTGTCTTTTTACTGCTTCCGGTTCAATGTATCAGATAAAGGCAATGGCAATACCAAAAGTACGAAGCCGTGACAAAGGTGTCCTTATACAGTCACTCTGCAAGGTCGGCCATGAAGATATACTTGCCTATATACCATTTGAGGATTTATTTGAATCACAGGTTTTATTTGTAACCAAAAACGGTTTTGTTAAACTGGTATCCGGAATAGAGTTTGATACAAACAGAAGCATGATAGCTTCAACCAAACTTGAAGACGACGACGCTCTTGTATGCGTAAAGTCATTAAGTGTTGAAGAATCTGTCGAATATGTACAGAATGTAATAATGATTACGACAAAGGGAGCTTCTCTCGCATTCCCTCTGGACGAAGTAAATGAATTTAAAAAGACAAGCAAAGGACTTAAAGGAATAGCTCTTCCTGCCGGTGACAGTGTTCTTTATTCTACAACTGTAACGCCAGATATAGACGATATCACATTTGAAGGAAAGCATTATAATCCTCAAAAGATAAAAATCAGGAAGAGAAATGATAAACCAACAAAGACAAAAATTACTTGTTAGTGGCACATTGATAATTGAATAGTACGCCGAATATTTCATTGGTTTGTTTTTAGATTGAAAAAGCAGCATAGACATAAAAGTCTATGCTGCTTTTTATTTAGAATGCAGTATACGTTTACTCCTGAGCGTTCTCTTCTTCTTCAGCAGAGTCCTCTTCCTCGTTCTCGATATCAAGTGTTACATACTCTCTGTCGGAATCATCGTCATCTTCGTAGTCGTCATCGTCAAATTCCTCATCAAAGTCATCGAAATCATCAAAATCATCTTCTTTGTTAAAGAGTTTGATACCTAATACCTTATCAAGGAAATAAATTACTCCTCCGATAGTACCTGCAATTGCTGCTATGGCAGCAATAAATTTTAAAAGCTTCTTCATAACATGCTTCTCCTTTCAATATCCCCATCAAGTTATCATATTACTACTTACATTATACAGCTATCTTCCATTAAAATCAATTACCTATCTTGTTGTAAGTTTATGTGTAATGTGGAATAAATATGGGTCCAGTCCCTTCTTCATAGCAAGTGCTTCCTGAATATCATAGTCCACAAATTCACCAGCTTTGTATCCTACAACTCTGTTGCTCTTGCCTTCACAGAGTAACTCAACAGCTTTTGTACCCATTGCTGAAGCGTATACACGATCCTTACATGTTGGGTTTCCACCACGCTGGATATGACCGAGAATTGTAGCTCTTGTCTCTATTCCTGTAGCTATCTCGATAATTTTTGCCATCTCCATAGAATTGCCAACACCTTCAGCGTTTACAATGATATGATTTTTCTTACCAAGTTTTCTTCTATCCTGAATCTTAGAGATAATTCTCTGAATATCACCATGATATTTCTCTGTTGTAAGTATATACTCTGCTCCACTCGCAATACCTGTCCAGAGTGCAATGTGACCTGCAGTACGTCCCATAACCTCAACTATAGTACAACGCTCATGAGATTCAGATGTATCCCTAAGTTTGTCAATAGCCTCCATAGCTGTGTTTATAGCTGTATCAAATCCTATTGTGTACTCTGTACATGCGATATCAAGATCGATAGTTCCAGGTAAAGCAATTGTGTTTATACCCTGCTCTGAAAGTTTACTTGCTCCCATAAATGAACCGTCACCACCGATTACAACAACACCATCGATACCGTGTTTACGGCAGATATCAGCACCTTTTTTCTGGTATTCAGCTTCCTTAAATTCCAAGCATCTCGCTGTATACAAAACGGTTCCGCCAGTCTGAATAATATCAGATACAGAGAGGTTATCCATATCTATAATTTCTTCATCTAAAAGACCTGCATATCCACGCTGTATACCTTTCACCTTAAGTCCATTTGATATACCTGTACGTACAACTGCACGAATTGCAGCATTCATTCCAGGCGCATCACCACCACTAGTCAATACTCCTATTGTCTTTACAGCCTCGCTCATAATGCCCTCCTTGTTTCTTTCTTTTTCTCATAGTAGCTCTCATTTCTGAACAGCTTGTTGCCAAGCTATTTATTTACATACACTACTATTTTATGGCAAAATACTTTATTTTTCAATACTATTTTCTTTAATAGCCACGCAGTTTTCACCAAATCTTTGAAGAATACCTTCTTTTATTATCTTTCTGGCATCTACATTTCTGTTTACAGGAAGTCTTTTTATCTGTTTCTCTTCATTAAGGTATATACACACCCTGTCTGAACCGTCACAAGGCGAAAGTATATCATATAACTCTTCTTCGTTTTCCACAAATTTCTCTTTATTTTCGAAACGAATCCACAGTTCACATGGAACTCTGTCAAAAGGTATTATCTGCTGACAGATAACTTTTCCACCTCCACTGGCATCTATCTGTGCTTTTCCACGTATAAAAACTTTTGCATCATCTTCAAGAAACTGCTTATTTTTCTCGTATTCTCTTGGAAAAACTACTATATCCACTGTTCCATACAGGTCTTCTATCGAAGCTACTGCCATCATTGCATTTGTCTTTGTTGTCTTTACCATTTTTCCTGTTAACATTCCGCCAATAACAACATTATCGCCATCTTTTACTTTTTCATTCCCAGAATCTTCTTCCTCCACGACAAAATCAGACGAAACATTTGTGCAGTTCTTTTCGATAAGTTTTTCATATTCTTCAAGCGGATGGCCACTTACATAAATCCCTATAGTTTCCTTTTCATATGCAAGCAATTCTTCTTTTTCAAATTCAGGCACATCTGGAAACCTGATAACATTTGCATTTTTTAATTCCTCATCACCCATTGAAAAAAGCGATAACTGCCCTGTCATACTGTCTTTCTTTTCACGGTTTACACTGTCAAGCACAGACTCATATATAAGCATTTTCTGATGTCTGTTTCCAGGCAGGGAATCAAAAGCACCGGATTTTATAAATCCTTCAATGGTATGACGGTTGACTTCTTTTGATGACAGTCTCTGCATAAAATCCTGCATCGACTCAAATCTGCCACCACGTTTTCTCTCCTCAACTATTGCTTTTATAACACCGTCACCAATGCCTTTTATTGCTGACATACCATATCGTATGCTTCCCTTTGATACGGAAAACTGACTGTAACCCTCGTTTACATCCGGAGGAAGTATCTGTATATCCATCTGACGGCATGTCATTATATATGAGATAACCTTGTTAGTATTATCTTTTACTGAAGTAAGAAGAGCCGCCATAAATTCTACCGGATAATAATACTTCAAATATGCTGTCTGATATGCCACAACTGCATAGGCAGCTGCATGGGATTTATTAAACGCATACTTTGCAAAATCAATCATATCATCATATATCTTATTTGCAGTCTTCTCATTTATGCCATTTGCTATACATCCTTTTACGCCTTCGGCTTCATTTCCATATACAAAATTCTGACGTTCTGCCTCCATAACCTTTGTCTTTTTCTTTGCCATCGCTCTTCTTACAAGGTCACTTCGTCCAAAACTGTATCCTGCAAGGTTACGTACTATCTGCATTACCTGCTCCTGATAAACTATACATCCGTAAGTAGGTGATAAAATAGGCTCAAGCTGTGGGCAGTCATATGTTATGCTCTTTCGGTTATTCTTTCCCTTTATATATTTAGGAATGAAGTCCATCGGGCCTGGTCTGTAAAGTGAGATTCCCGCTATGATATCTTCCATACTCTGTGGTCTTAATTCCTTCATGAACTGCTTCATTCCACCACTTTCAAGCTGGAATATACCTTCTGTTCTTCCCGTGCTTATCATGTCAAAGATATTTTTATCGTCATAATCAATATCCATCATCGTATCATCTTTGAGGCCAGCCATTCTGGCTGCATTCTGAATAACGGTAAGCGTCCTTAGCCCGAGGAAATCCATTTTGAGAAGACCAAGCTCCTCAAGTGTTGTCATAGTATACTGTGTTGTTATCGTACCATCTGATGCCTTTGACAATGGCACAAACTCATCTACCGCCTCCGGACTTATAAGCACACCTGCCGCATGCATAGATGTATGCCTTGGAAGACCTTCCAGTTTTCGCGACATATCAATAAGATTTCTAGCCTGAACATCTGAATTATATATTGTCTTTAATTCTGTGTTTGCCGTCAATGCTTTATCTATAGTTATTCCAGGCTCCATAGGAATCGATTTTGCAATAGTATCCACATAATTATACGGAAGGTCTAAAACCCTTCCCACATCTCTTATCACACCTCTGGCTGCCATTGTACCAAATGTAACAATCTGAACAACCTTGTCCTCTCCGTATTTCTTTACTACATAATCTATAACTTCCGGTCTTCTCTCATAGCAGAAATCAATATCTATATCAGGCATTGTCACACGCTCCGGATTCAGGAAACGCTCAAAGAGAAGTTCATACTTTATAGGGTCTATATTAGTAATTCCGAGTGCGTATGAAACTACACTGCCTGCTGCTGAACCTCTTCCCGGTCCTACACTTATGCCATTATCTCTTGCATATTTTATAAAATCCGAAACTATAAGGAAATAGTCAACAAATCCCATCTCATGTATCGTATCAAGCTCATACTGAAGTCTTTCTTCAAGTTCTTTTGTGACAGTACTGTATCTCTGTCTAAGACCTTCTTTACATATCTTCACAAGGTATGTCCACGCAGTATATCCTTCCGGCACCTCAAATTTTGGAAGTTTATAATTTCCAAATTCTATCTCTACATGACATCTTCTGGCTATCTCGTAAGTATTATCTACTGCCTCAGAAGCATAAGGGAACAATTCTCTCATCTGCTGTTCTGACTTAAGAAAAAACTGCCCCCCCTCATATCTCATTCTGTCTTCATCATTTACTTTTTTCTGAGTCTGTATACACAAAAGGATATCATGAGGCTCTGCATCCTCTTCTTTTATATAATGAACATCATTTGTCGCTACAAGTTTTAACCCCGTCTCCTGGCTCATTCTCAAAAGATTCTGATTTACAGTTGTCTGCTGAGTAATACCATGATCCTGGAGTTCAAGAAAGAAATTGTCCTTTCCAAATATATCTGCAAGTCTTAAAGCCTCCTCTTTTGCCTTCTCATATGATGTGTTTATCACAGCCGATGCAACTGAACCTGCGAGACAAGCACTAAGTGCAATTATTCCCTCATGAAATTTTTCAAGAATCTCATAGTCAACTCGTGGCTTATAGTAAAATCCCTCCGTATAACCTTTGGATACAATTTTCATAAGGTTTGAATAGCCCGTATCATTCTCAGCAAGCAGTACAAGATGATTATATCTTCCTTCTCCCTTAACTGACTCCCTGTCAAACCTAGAACCCGGTGCAACATATACTTCACAGCCTATAACCGGATTTATCCCTGCATCTTTTGCTGCTCTGTAAAAATCTATAACACCATACATATTTCCGTGGTCAGTAATGGCAAGATGTTCCATACCAAGTGCCTTCGCCCTTGCGACAAGCTCCTTTATCTTACAGGAACCATCTAACAACGAATACTTCGTATGTACATGTAAATGTGCAAAACTCATTCCCAACGTCCTTTCTTATCGTTCACAACCTAATATAATTTTACAACTCTAATCAATACTTTTATCATAAATATTTTACAATATTAATCAAAAAAAAGACAGTCTTAAAATCAACTGTCTTCTTTTCTAAATTTTTCAATACTGTTATATAAAATTAATATATTATTACTATCTTTATTGCAGTACACAGCAGAAAAATAAATATATTCAGCCTCAAAAAATCAATTTAGGATTTGGAATTTGTATTTTTGCAGGCGACTGTTAAGAAACATCAGCACTTAGCGAGCCTAAAGCAAAGCTTGCTTTGCCTGGCGAGCTTAGTACTGCTATGTTTCTTATCAAGCGAGAGCGGGTCGCCGAAAGAAATACAAATTCCAAATCCTTTAGAAAGCCTAGAAGGCTGAACCTATTTATTTTTCTGCGTCACTCCTATAAACAATCTCTTTACGCATTTGCTGTCGAAAGATATTTCTCAATATCTGACATAGCAGTCTCTTCATCGTCACCATTTGCTGACACAACAACCTCTTCTCCTGCAATAAGACCTAAAGTCATCATTCCCATAATACTTTTGGCATTAACTTTTCTATTTTCATATTCAACATAAATGCTGCTGTTATACTGACTTGCAACCTGTACAAGAACCGCAACCGGTCTTGCCTCTAAACCATTCTGAAGCTGAATTTTCATTTTCTTTGTGACCATATTAATCCTCCTTAATTGGCGAGAGATCATTTCTTTCCTCTCTCAACTGCTCTGCAATTTCGCCAAGCTTACGCAGACGATGATTAACTCCTGATTTTCCCAGTGGTTTACTAAGCATATTTCCAAGTTCCAGTAACGATTTTTCCGGATACTCTAATCTTAGCTCTGCTACTTCCCTGAGTCCATCTGCCAATTTGCCAAGCCCCATATTCTGTTGAATATACTCAATATCTTCTATCTGTCTTGCTGCAGCAGTGACAGTCTTACTTATATTAGCTGTCTCGCAATTCACCTGTCTGTTTACAGAATTTCTTACTTCTTTCAAAATTCTTATATTCTCAAACTCCATCAGAGCTTTATGAGCACCTATTATGTTAAGAAAATCAACTATCTGTGCCCCCTCCTTAACATAGACAACAAAATATTTCTTTCTCTCTACTATCTTTGCATCTATCTCAAAAAAAGAAATAAGCTGTCTTATCTGCTCTGCAAATTTTTCCGAAAGAACTGCTATCTCAAGATGATAAGCTTTTTCCGGATTCGTAATAGAACCCGCCACCAGAAATGCTCCTCTTAAAAAAGCCCTGCGGCAACAGGTATTCTGAACTATCAACGGATGTACAGTCGAAAAATCTCCCCACTGATTATTCTGCTCATCCATTATCTTTACAGCCTTCAAAACACTTATAACATCTTTCACACGTTTTATAACAATAGAATACTCTACAGTTCCAGCATGAAAGTTATGATTGCGGACACTTACATCCACTTCTACACCAAATATTTTCTTTAATAAAATATAAGATTTTCCAGCTACTGTCAAGTTTTCAGTATGCATCCTGAGATACGGTTCTCCATATCTGTCTATCTTTATATTACCTATCAGTGCAAAGAGTGCAGCAAACTCTGCTATCTGACAATGCCTCGCTGTCCCTGTCTGCTTACATATCTCATCCTTAACATCACTTGAAAAAGACATTATTTTATCCTCTCTCTATATCTCTATGTTCAACCTTAAGTCCGTATGGTAATTTTTTCAAATCTTTTGAAAGAGCATTTGCTATTGTAACAGAACGATGTTTTCCTCCCGTACATCCAACACTTATAACCAGCTGGTTTTTCCCTTCTGCAATATAATTAGGAATCAGAAAGTTCACCATCTCAAAAAGCTTCTTTTCAAAAATTCTTGCATTTTCACACTGCATAACATAATCATATACTTCGTGGTCATTGCCTGTAAGCTTTTTAAGCTCTGGTATATAAAATGGATTAGGCAGAAATCTGACATCAAAAACAAGGTCTGAGTCAACCGGTATTCCATATTTAAAACCAAACGAAAGAATTGTTATAAAGAAATTTTCATACTCTGTATTTTCAAGAAATATCTTGTCAACTTCCTGCTTAAGTTCACGTATCAGCATATGGCTTGTGTCAATTATATAGTCTGCTTTTTTCTTTATCGGAGCTAATTCCTCACGCTCCGCCTCTATCGCTTTGTCAACCCTTCCCTGAAGTGCAAGCGGATGATTTCTTCTTGTCTCTTTATATCTTTTTATAAGTACATTGCTGTCTGCATCGAGAAACAGAATTTCATATATACATCCATTTTCTTTCATCTCAGCAAGAATATCATCAAGCTCTTTTAACCCCTGAAGGTTTCTTATATCAATTCCAAGTGCTGCTCTCTCAATTGTACTTTCAGCATCCATTGCAAGACTTGTAAGTTTGGGTATAAGACGAACCGGAAGATTGTCCACACAAAAATATCCAACATCCTCAAGCATTTTTAAAACCGAACTTCTGCCGGCACCTGACATTCCTGTAACAATTACAAATCTCATATTTTTCTCCTTCTGTGAAAGTTCTTACAAAATCTTTACCTCTAATTCAAGTTCCACACCAAATTTATCAGCTACTGTCTTCTTTACATGCTCAATGACATTCATCGCATCTGCATATTTTCCATTGCCAGTATTTACAACAAAACCACTATGTTTATCGGATACCATGACATCTCCACTGCTGTATCCTTTAAGTCCGGCGTCCTCTATAAGTTTCGCTGCAAAATATCCCTCTGGTCTCTTAAATGTACTTCCGGCACTTCCATATTCAAGTGGCTGTTTATCTCTTCTCTTTTCATTAAGCTCACGCATGGTTGACAGTATATCTTCTTTGTTTCCTTTATCAAATTCAAAAAGAGCATCAAGCACAACCATATCTCCTTTTTGAATTATACTGCTTCTGTATGATAATTTTAATTCCTCTTTTGAAAGCACTTTTATGCTTCCATCTGCAAGCATTACCCTCGCACCAAGTATACAGTCTTTTATCTCACCACCGTATGCACCGGCATTCATAGTTACTGCACCACCGAGAGTTCCCGGAATCCCACCTGCAAACTCAAATCCTGTAAGTTCATTCTCAGCAATAACATTTGCAAGTTTTGCAAGAATTATTCCACTGGCCGCAAACACAAGATTTTTACCTTCTATACTATCGGATATAATATAACCCTCCGTGATAAATCTTTCCCTTGCAGCTTTATCTAAAGCTTCATTTTCAGAAAGATATACTTTATAATCATCCATTCCAAAATTCTGATTTTTTTTATTTGAGGCATTTACCCTTGTTGAAATTATAACACCATTATATCCTTCGTCTTTTACAAGCAGGTTACTTCCGTTCCCTATTATAAAATATTTTTCGCCATTTTCTTTCAAAAAGCGCACTATTTTACAAAAAGATTCTACACAATCCGGTTCTATGTACAATTGTGCCGGTCCGCCAATACGAAATGTAGTGTGCTTTGACATTGGCTCGTTCTCACGTATATATGCATTTTCTGCTATCTTCTGAATATCCTCTGCTTTTAACATATTTTTCATTTCCATTCCTTTTTTATATAACAAAGAGTTTTACGCGTGTGCGCATTTACGCCTTTTAGGACGAAGTTTCCTGTAAAGCATAAAAGAAAAACCTCCCCGCATAATCAATATACGAAAAGGTTCTTATAGCGTGCGCGAGAAGATTCGAACTCCCGGCCTCTTGATCCGTAGTCAAGCGCTCTATCCAGCTGAGCTACGCGCACATTTTTTATTTCTTTCGTTCTGTGCCTCAGCACCGAACAAATACTATTATACACACTTTAAAATAAAATGCAAGTACTTTTTTTAATTTTTTCAATTTTTTATGTGTATCTCTCATACTCAAACTATCAACTTTACTATTTCAGGCAACTGGCATATAATGTTTTTATTACTTATGCCGCATATTATATGCGGCGGAATGGAGTTTGCTTTGAAAGAACGAAAAAAAACTATACACAACCTGTCTACTACGCAGCTTATAGCTTTGGGTTTTCTTGCTGCCATCGCTGCCGGCACAATTCTGCTTATGCTTCCTGTGTCGTCTGCGGACAGGCATATAACACCTTTTATAGACAGCCTGTTTACTGCTACCACCTCTGTGTGTGTGACAGGACTTGTAACTTTAAACACCTCAACCCACTGGAGTCTATTTGGAAAAATAATAATCCTGATACTTATACAGCTCGGAGGTCTTGGAATAATATCTTTTTCTACCGGTATAATGGTTATATTCGGAAAAAGAATAACTCTAAAAGACAGGATGCTGCTTGAAGATGCACTTAACCTTGATACCCTTAAGGGACTTGTAAAGTTTCTCAAAAAAATATTTAAAGGAACTTTTATAATAGAAGGAATCGGTGCAGTGTGCTATGCTCCCGTATTTATAAAGGAGTATGATTTCTTAAAAGGAACCGGGTTTGCAATATTTCATTCT
>JAFPDA010000060.1 GCA_017425575.1 Lachnospiraceae bacterium
CCATTGCTATACAGCTAATTTTGACACTTTTGCTAATTAAGGTATAGTTATCTCACCATCAAATACAACCGCAGCAGGACCTGTCATCCAGACTGTATTTTCTTCTCTGTCATACTTTACAATGATATCTCCACCGAGTACATGTACTGTAATCTCGTCATCTGTCTTATCATTAAGTACACATGCCACTACCGTCGCACATGTTCCTGTTCCACAGGCAAGAGTCTCGCCTGAGCCTCTCTCCCACACACGCATATTTACTTCTTTTCTATTGAGGACCTGAACAAACTCTGTATTTATTCTGTCAGGGAACAGCTCATGTTTCTCAAATTCAGGACCAATCTTTTCTATCTCAAGCCCTGCTGTGTCATCTATAAATGTTACTGCATGTGGATTTCCCATTGATACACAGGTAACCTTATACTTTTTTCCATCTACCTCTATAGTCTCATCAACAAATGTATCTTTATCTGATTTAACCGGTACATCTGCTGATTTTAATATAGGTGCTCCCATATTTACCTTTACAAGACTTACCTTTCCATCTTCTATTGTAAGGTCAAGATATTTAATACCACCTTTTGTCTCTATCGAAATCTTATCTTTGTCTGTAAGACCATAATCATAGACATATTTAGCTATACATCTTACTCCATTGCCACACATCTTTCCCTCAGAACCGTCAGCATTATACATAGCCATTCTAAAATCGGCTACATCCGAAGGACATATAAGTATAAGACCATCTGAACCTATTCCAAAATGTCTGTCACTTACAATTTCAGACACCTTTTCAGGATTGTCAATCATCTCTTTTGTACAGTCAACATATACATAATCATTTCCGCATCCATGCATTTTAGTGAATTTCATCTTCATAACCAAAGCACCTCCAAACATATTGTTTATATTCTAATTCATTTTTTGATATTTAACAACCTATTTTAATCCTCCACTATCTCATACTGAAGCATCTCATATTTTAATTTGACACCCTCGTTAATTCCATCTGGCAATAATGCTCTGGCTACCAGCTTTAAGTCATCGCTCTCCACATCGATTCGCTTCAAGTTTGCATAATCACCATCAATACCAACAACTAAATAAAACATCGTTTCCATACTTCTCCTCCAAATTCTCTAATAAATCTTTTCTTCTATCGCCAGTGCTCCACTATCACACCTTTAAAATCAAATCCAATTATAGTCGCCACCAGTCACAGCCAGACTCAGCAATTTGTCATATTTTTCAATTTCTTCCTCGTCTGTCAGCATCTGCACAAGCTTTGCATTTTCCTTAAGCACTGGCATTTTCTCATCCGGTCCAATCTCCATATCCGGCTCTTCTCCGCAATATGGACAGACTAACGCTGGTCCAATTCGTAAATCAAGAAATCTGCTTCCACATTCTTCGCATTCATAATATCCACATCTATCTGTTCCATCTGGTACATAATACATAGTTTCTACCTCTCTTTCATCGCAAAATAAAAATTTACATACCTACAAATTCTTTAAATCATTTTTCATGACAAATTTTAGCAGCGATTAGAACCTGTAAACAGATTGTTTACAGGTGTTCTGTGGCTTGGGGTTCAGAATAGTTACAATTTATGTTTCAAAATTTCTGTTTCTGATATCTTATCAAAAACAGAGGCGCTTGTACATAACAAAGTCACATTACAAAAAAGATAGTACAACAGAAATATTGCCACACCAGTCAACTTATTCAGCCATGTATGTGTATACTGTTATTTACGTTACTGTACAGACGCACAGCTTGACACTTGCTGTCAAGCTGTGCGCTAATAATTAATTATGCAGATTACATCCCATATTAAATTGAATTGTAACACTCGACGGTTACTGTTTTTTCTGATATACTGTAAACTATGTAGAAAAATAAGTTCACTTTACAAATACACTTGTATATTAGGAGAAACTATGCGACACAGATTAGTATTAATGATTGGCGGAACAGAAACACTTGAATATTTTTCACTCCAGCTACAAAAAGCATTTGAAGACTTAGGCTACAACACTTTTCTTTTTGATCAGAGATATGAGGAAGAAAGTGCTGCTGCTCTTTCGGAGTTTGCTGTAGGATATGACACGATACTGTTGACATTTAACTTTGATGGCATTCACTACGAAACATCACTTTTTGATGTAGAGGGAAACTTTTTCTGGAATAAAAGGAAAATTCCATGCGTAAACATCGCCGTTGACCATCCATTTTATTTTCCTGAATTATTTGAAATCCACCCTGATATATTCTATGAAGTATCGATTGACAGATTTCATGATAAATATATAAAAAAATACTACCCTGACCTCATGCGCGGACCATTTCTTCCCCTTGGAGGAACTACTCTCTTTCCTGACGGTGACTTTCTTCCTACAAGTGAACGTCCGATAGATGTTGTCTTTACCGGAAATTATACTCCACCAGAAGTTTTTAATCCTGCCATAGAACGACTTGGTGAGGAATATGCCGACTTTTATACAGGCATTCTTGAAGACCTGATAGAAAATCCGGATATGCCTGACGACGAGGTAATGACAAAACATATCTTAAGAGAGATACCAACTGCAACTGACAAAGATACTCATACTGCAATCTCAAATATGATATTCATAGATACATATATAAGATGTTATTACAGAGGAAAAATAATACGAACCCTTCTTGACAATGGCATAAAAGTACACTGTGTTGGTAACGGCTGGGAAAGACTCAGGTGTAAATCTCCCGAAAATCTTACATATACCACAGATTTACTCTCAGAGGACTGTCTCAAGTACATATCACAAAGTAAGATTTCACTAAATATTATGCCCTGGTTTAAAGACGGAGCACACGACAGAGTGTTTAACTCAATGTTAAACGGAGCTATATGTATAACTGACCACAGCATATATCTTGACGAGATTATAAAGCCGGGAAAACAAGCTATCTTTTATAATATTAACTATATAGAAATGCTTCCAATGATAATAAAACATAGCCTCGACAATATACCTCGATTAGAAAAGATGCAGAAAGAAGCATTCGAATATGCAATGACAAATCATACATGGTCAGCACGTGCAAAATCTCTTCACAGCAATCTGCTTAAGTTCTTATAAAAATATTAATAAATGGCTATGAATTTTTGCAAGCTTGCAAAAATTCATAGCCATTTATTAACTTAACCATATTAACAATCAGCAGACGTAATTATTTATCTTCTTTCGTAATTCCAAAATGCCTGTACGCCTCATCAGAGGCCACTCTGCCTCTCGGAGTCCTTAATATAAGCCCATTCTGAACAAGATATGGCTCATATACATCCTCAAGAGTTCCCGAATCTTCGCCGACAGAAACTGCCAGAGTATCAAGACCTACAGGTCCCCCATTAAAATTATTTATAAGTGTCATAATTATACGGCGGTCTGTATTGTCAAGTCCAAGCTTATCAACCTCCAGCAAGTCAAGCGCAAAATCTGTTACCTCTTTAGTTATCTTTCCATCATATTTTATCTGTGCAAAATCACGCACCCTTTTAAGCAGTCTGTTTGCCAGACGAGGAGTTCCCCTTGAACGTCTCGCAAGCTCTCTTGCACCTTCGTCATCAATCTCTACGTTAAGCTTTACTGCCGAAGCTTTTATTATCTTCAAAAGTTCATCCGTTGTGTAAAACTCCAGACGATTTACAACACCAAACCTGTCTCTTAACGGTGCTGAAAGCATACCTGCCCTTGTAGTCGCACCTACAAGCGTGAATTTAGGAAGGTCTATCCTTATCGAGCGGGCAGTTGCTCCCTTGCCGATTATTATATCTATGACATAATCTTCCATTGCAGGATAAAGCACTTCCTCAACCTGTCGGTTAAGTCTGTGAATTTCGTCAACAAAAAGAATATCTCCTTCCTGAAGATTATTTAATATCGCTGCCATCTCACCCGGCTTTTCTATGGCTGGTCCCGCTGTGACCTTGAGATTTACTCCCATCTCATTTGCTATAATGCCTGCAAGTGTAGTCTTTCCAAGCCCCGGCGGTCCATATAGAAGCACATGGTCAAGAGATTCTTTTCTCTGCTTTGCAGCCTCTATATAAACTTTAAGATTTTTCTTTACCTTTTCCTGTCCGATATAATCTTTAAGATACTGAGGTCTTAAACTTGTCTCTATACCTGCATCTTCTGTTGTAAATTCTGTCGTTATCGTTCTCTTAGGCATAATTTTTCTCCTAAATCATATGTTTCAAACTAAGTTTCAAAAGTTCCTCTACCGTCGTGTATGCAGAAGTATCCACACTTCTTACCGCCTTCATTGCATCTGTGGCAGAATATCCAAGTGCAGCCAGCGCCTCAACTGCATCACTGATAATATTTTTATCAGTGGCATTTGAAGAAACCTTCACTACATCCTGTCCAGATACACCTGCCACATCATTTATATCTCTGTATTTGAGCTTGTCTTTTAATTCAATAACAAGTTTTCCAGCAGTCTTTGCACCAATTCCCGGAGTTTTGGCTATAGTCTTTGCATCGTCAGCCATAACAGCATATCTGAGTTCATCCGCCGTTATAGTGCCAAGAATTGAAAGGGCAGCTTTTGGTCCAACCCCGCTAACTGATATAAGAAGTTTAAATACTTCAAGGTCATCTCTCGTCAGAAAACCAAAAAGCTGTATCAAATCCTCTCTCACATGCATATGTGTATATATCTTAACATCATTTCCACAAGGTGGCATACTGTCAATCACAGACAAAGGCACAAGCATCTGATATCCGATTCCATTACATTCCACCACAATAATATTTTCAGCAGTTTCCACAAGCCTGCCTTTTATATAACTTATCATAATTCTTTCCCCACACTCTTTTTAATCCGGAAGTCTGCTAAATGTACCATTAGACTCATTAAGCCAGCCTTCATCCATATATTTTATTATCACATAAGGATGAATCCCAAGCTCTTCTGATATCTGCAGTGCATTGCTGTTTGGATATAATTTAAGATACTGGACAATGTCATCCAGAGTCTCCTCATCCTCTTTTCTACAGTCCTTGCACGACATAGTTCTTATCTTCGATTTGAATACTTTATGACAATGTTTACATACATTTGTATATATCATAATAAAATAATCCCTCCTGATATTCACCTGAATCATGTTTCAGAAATACATCTTCCTGTTGCATTATAGCACAAATATATAAGAGCCACTCGAAATATTTTCAAATAGCTCTTACTTTTTTCTGTCAGAATAATGTTGCAAATAAATTCAGTATAGGCTGTATCACTTTCCATTTTCTTGGTCTGTTAAGCCACTCCTCATAAGTCATCTCTTTACTCTCATCAAATGTCTTCATAAAGTCTTTTCTCATATTCTCCTGAAACTCTTTATCAGATATCCATATACCATTTTCATAATGTAAAAAGAAACTTCTGTAGTCCATATTTATCGTTCCTATTACAGCAGCATTTTCTGTAAGTATCTGCTTAGCATGGATAAATCCCGGTGTATACTCATAAATCCTTACTCCACACCTTAAGAGCACTCCATAATTGTAGTTTGTCAGGAGTTTTGTATATTTTTTATCTGGTATATACGGAGTAATAATTCTGACATCCACGCCTCTCTGCACCGCCTCTATAAGCGACTGTTTCATATAATCCTCGATAATAAGGTATGGCGTAGTTATATAAAGATATCTATCAGAATACATTATCATCTGATTGTATACATTTTCTATAGGATTACTTGGATTATTTGCAGGACCATCAGAGATAACCTGACAATATGCATTTCCTTTATAATGATGTATATTTTTATATTTCAGATAATCTATATGTTTCTTTACCTGACCGCTTGCTTCCCACATCTGTAAAAATACAACTGTAAGTCCCCATACGGCATCACCACAGACACGCACACCTGTATCTTTCCACACACCAAAACGCTCTATAAGATTGGCATACTCATCCGCAAGATTAAATCCACCTGTATAACCAACTTCACCATCAATAACTATTATCTTCTGGTGAGAGCGGTAATTCATGTAAAGTTCTCCTGTATATTTGTGAATAGGATTAAATACTCTTACCTCAACCCCCACATGCTCGAGTATCTGCTTGAAATATTTCTGGGTTCTTATAGCCGCTCCAAAATCATCATAAAGGAATTTAACTTCCACTCCCTCTGAAATTTTTCTTTTTAATATCTCATAAAATTTATCCCATAGCCCTCCTTCAGCAACAATGAAAAAATCAATAAATATAAACTTTTCAGCTTTTTCAAGGTCCCTGAATATAGCTTCAAAAGCTTCCTCACCCATGGAATAATATTCTACATCATTTCCTGCCGAAAGTGGGAACCCTTCGGTCTCCATATATTTGACCATTCTTCCCGATATAGGATTTTTGTCAACAAAATCCATATACACTTCTTCATTCTGTACAAGAAACTGATTGCCATAAGAAATCTGATGCAAAATATGTTCATCAAGTTTTTTCTTTTTTGAACCGGATCTTCCCCACAAGAAATACATTATAAATCCACTTATCGGCAGGATAAGAACAATTGATATCCACGCCACCCGAAACTCAGGAGCCTGATTTTTGTTTACCAGTGTTACAATTGCAATAACCGAAATCAATTCCCATATAAAATAAAAATAAACCGTAAAGCTTCTAAGCATAAAAGGAAGCCATATTATAATTACACACTGGATAAGAACAATAAGTGCTGTAACTATAACTCTTAGTATACCACTAAGATTATTTTGTATTCTGCCTTTAAGATTCTTTAAATATCCAGACTCTCCCTCATTGTCCTTAAAACAATTATCTCGTCCCCCGTTTTTCCTTGCCCACTTTTCATAAGCAGCATCCTGATTAAAAAATCTTTCCATTCCCGTATCACTGACTTATTTAAAAGTACTGTCCTTTCTTTTAGTTTCCTTACATAATAGCACAAATTGGAAAACATTGAAAGGGGG
>JAFPDA010000007.1 GCA_017425575.1 Lachnospiraceae bacterium
GCTTGCCTGAATCATTCTAATATTTCCTTTCTTTATTAAAAAATTAACATGTAAAACAGTGACTTAAGTTAAACAGGGTAAATAGCCACAATAAATACTATTATATATAATACAGAAAAATAGCTATTTTGCAAGGGTTTTATTATAGATACAGCAAGGTTTCTTATATTAAAAGTTGAAGGTAAATGAAAAATGTAGTAGTATATAGACAAGTTTTTGGTTTGATGTCTTCTTAGGTTTTCATAAAATCAGGCATCAGGCAGCTTAGAGACAATATTTTATATATGTGGAGGATAGTTTTATAATGACAGTTATAGTCAATGCGGTGATAGTAGTGTTTTTAATCGCATGGTTTGTTCGCTTTGGATACCAATCCGGTATAGGTCACGGAGAGGAAAAGATTAAATTTCTGCTGGCTGAAAAGAGAGAGTATATATCTGAAAAAGTTGATAAACAGGAGCTTATGAAAATTTTTGTACTTGCTCTTTTGTTGAGAGTAGCAGTTTACGTTGCAAGTTTTGTGATGCTTGGAATTTTTTCAGAGGAAACTTCATTATCTTTTGGGACTTTTCTGGAGGCATGGAATAAGTGGGATTCGCCACATTATATAAATCTTGCCAAAGAGGGTTATGCAGGCTATACAGAAAACGGACAGCATATTTTCCTTGTGTTTTTTCCTCTGTTTCCATGGCTGCTCAGACTGGTGCATCTTGTGATAAGAGACTGGCAGATAGCTGCACTTGTTTTATCTTCATGTGCATACGCAGTAGGTGCATGTTTTTTTTATCTGCTTTTATCTGGTGAATATGGAAAAAGTATAGCAAAAAAAGCACTTGTACTTATATCTGTATATCCGTTTGCTTTTTTCTTTGGTGGGATAATGACAGAGAGCTTGTTTTTCTGCACAATGTCAGCAGGTTTTTATTTTATAAGAAAACATAACTGGGCAGCAACAGGTTTGATAGGTTTATTATGTTCACTCTGCAGGGTGCAGGGAATTCTCTTACTTGGTGTTGCAGGAGTAGAGTTTTTTGTATACTATAAGCCGTTTAAGATGCTTAAAGAGAAAGAGGCAGTCAGATTATTAAAACTTATATTTACAAAGGCTGTATTTTTACTGCTGATTCCGGTTGGAAATATTATATATTTCTTTCTAAATTACAAAGTGGAAGGTGACTTTTTCAGATTTTCTGTATATCAGAAGGAACACTGGTATCATACCACAACATATTTTACAAATTCATTGTCAGAGATATATGAGTATATTGTATCAGACAACACACAGAATACGATGCGTTTTTGTATATGGCTTCCGGAAATGATATTATTTGTGCTTGCAGTAGTGTTACTCATATACGCACTTAGGCGTCATCCACTGAAATATACAGCATATCTTTTTGTGTATACAATGGTTAATTATTCAGTTACATTTCTTATAAGCGGAGGAAGATATATGCTGTGTGCATTCCCTCTTTTTGTTATAATGGGAGAAATATTAGACAGGCATCCAAAGATTTATAATCTTGTGGTAGTATTTTCTTCTATGTTGTGTGGAATTTATATGGCTGGATTTTTATCGTGGAAACAGATTTTATAGTCTAATTTAGAAGGGAAGTGTGACAAGATAGATGTTTAATATTAAACATGGAGATACACTATCATTTGGTGTAAATAAGGTGGCATCAGGGGTGCAGTTTTCATTGTATTTTCCAGAGGGGAAAAATTGCATGCTTAAGCTTTATAAGATAGGAAAAAAAGAGCCAAGTTATGTTTTTAAACTTACAAATGAATACAAACGCGGCGGAGTTTATTTTGTGACTATCACTGGCAAGGATGAGAAGAGTGATATTGCAGCAATTTTATCCAGAGATTACGAGTATATGTATGAGGTTGACGGTGAGGAATTTATAGACCCATATGCCCAGGTAATACATGGACATGATATCTGGGGAAAAAGTCTTAATGATGAACAGAAAAAGTTTGTGCGTGGAGGAATATGTCTTGATGAGTTTGACTGGGAAGAAGATACGCAGCTGCACAGAGCATTTGAGGACAGTATATTATATCAGCTTCATGTGCGTGGATTTACAAAACATGTTTCTTCAAAGGTTAAAAATAAAGGAACATATCAGGGAATAATAGAAAAGATACCATATCTGAAAGAACTTGGAGTGAATACTCTTCTTGTAATGCCTTGTTATGAATTTGATGAGATAATGGAAAAATTGGATGACGGAAATGTAAGGCTTAACTATTGGGGATATGGGGCAGCAGGCACATATTATCTTGCTCCAAAGACATCTTATTCATCAGATAGAAAGAATCCTGTAAATGAATTTAAAACGCTTGTAAAAAGTCTTCACAGTGCAGGAATTGAGATATTACTTGATATATATTTTACACCAGGAACAAATTTATGTCTTATGACAGACTGTCTGCGTCACTGGGTGCTTAATTATCATGTAGACGGATTCAGGGTTAATCAGGAAATAATGCCGTCTATAGCATTGGTATCAGACCCGATATTGTCTGGTGTAAAAATTCTATGTTCATATTGGGAAGACAGGCTTATAGAAGAGTCAGGAGTTAAAAGCGCAGAGAAACTGTTTGCAGAATTTAATGAAGGCTTTATGAATGTAGCAAGAAGATTTCTTAAGAGCGATGAAGGTTCAGTGGAGAATTTTGTAAACTGTTTTAAATATAATTCCAGCATTCATTCTGTAGTTAATTTTATAACTTATGTAAATGGCTTTACCCTTATGGATCTTGTTTCTTATGATATAAAGCATAATGAGGATAATGGAGAGAAGAACCGTGATGGCACAGAGATAAATTACAGCTGGAACTGTGGAGTTGAAGGCAAAACAAGAAAAAAAGCAGTTATGGAACTCAGAATGAAACAGATACGAAATGCTTTTATTATGCTGTTCTGTAGTCAGGGAACACCTATGATACTCGCAGGAGATGAGTTTGGAAATACACAGAATGGCAATAATAATCCATATTGTCAGGACAGCCCGGTTACATGGCTTGACTGGCGCAAAAATGCAGTTAGTGATGAAATATTTGAATATGTAAAGAAACTTATAGCTTTTAGAAAAGAACACAGGATATTGAGACAAAGAAATTCTTTAAGTCTTATTGATACTAAAGGATATGGTTTTCCTGCGTTGTCAATACATGGTCTTCAGGCATGGAGAGCGGATTATTCAAACTACAGCAGAGAACTTGGACTTCTGTTGTGTGGTGATTATGCAGATGATGAGGAAGGAAATCACGATGATACCATATATATAATATACAATATGTACTGGGAGCAGAAGACATTTGACCTGCCGAGACTTCATGATGGCAAGAAATGGCATGTAGCAGTCACAACATATGACAACACATTTCATGATATTCCACCGAGGGTTAATAAACCGAAGAGAGCTAAAAAAGTGAAAAAAAGTGAGCTTGATGCTCAGAGAAAGACAGTAGTACCACCAAGGTCTATTGTTATATTTGTAGGAAGATAAAAACAGGGCTGTCATAATGACAGCCCTAAAGTCTCTTGAAATAAAAACTGCTGTTTAAGAGAATATACTATTGAAAATAGTATATTAGATATTGTGATTTTTCATAATCTCTGAATAAAGATCAAGGTCGCATACATTTTCAGTGTTATAATGTATGCATGTCTGACATGTCACCTCAGAATCCTTTGTTGTGTTTTTTGAACAACAGCAGTCATGAGAGTAACGTGAACATCTTTCGGCTACGGCTTTCATTGTTTCTGATGTTTTTTTCATGGTATACCTGTCCTTTCTTTTTGTGATTGGAAATTTTTGAAACTTTTATATCTTAAGACATGCGCATTTGTCTGTTACTGTTAATTGTAACAGTGCTGCTTGTCGTGTTATTAGTATTTACATAAAGGAGGAGTTTTATGAATTTAATTACAATAAATGATATAAAAATTACAATGGCAATGCTTCTTGGGAAAGATGTGTTTAATAAATTCCTGCTTGATGAGGCTGAAGTTATGACTTACGCAAAACTTACGCTCAATGGAAGAAGAAATATGAAATGGTATGACACTGAAGAGATTGAGCGTGGACTTTCAGAATTTATAAAATGGGGCGAGATAAGACAGATATTTTTTGATTATATAAAAGGAAGCAAAACTCCTGAGTATTTTAAAGTATCTTTGAAAGCAGATGATATAGTTGCAAAACAGATGTTAGAAGATTCGGGTTGTTATGATAAATATGTAAGTCTTGGAATGCAGCTTCATATGCAGATAAGATATGGAAATGATGTACTGCAGATAGTTACAGGAGTTTATAACAGCCAGTTTACAATGGATAAGACTGTAGAGAATGCATGGGATAATGCGGTGAAAGAATGGATTAAAGCTCTTGGAATTTCTTTTGAATAGATAAAAAATTATTAAAAAATTAAGAATATTATTGAAATGTCAGTACATTTTTGATATATTTGTTTGAAAACGAACAGTTCGTGTTCGGACAATAGATTGTGAGGTGTAATATGACGGAAAATGAAAAAACTATTGATAAAGAAATATGTTTTGTAGCCAACCTTATAAGGCGTGATGTGGGTAAACGCATACAGAACATGGGGATGGATGATGAGCGGTTTACAAGAATGAACGGGTGGATTATTGAATATCTTTATGACAGACGTGATAGCGATGTCTATCAGAAAGATATAGAAAAAGAAATGATGATTACGCGTTCAACAGCATCAAAGATAATAGAGCTTATGGTTCAGAAAGGTATGATAGAGAGGACTGAGGTTGCATATGATGCCCGCCTCAAGAAACTTAGTCTTACAGCTAAAGCAATGGAAAGACATGCAAAAATCATGGAGATTGGAAAGATGACTTATGAAAAGGCAATGACAGGTTTTTCTAAGGAGGAAGAGGACATTCTTCGTGGATATATCAATAGAATTAAAGAAAATATGTTTAAATAAGTAAAGAATTGAAAGGAGAGAAATATGTTAAAAACACTGGGAGCGCAGATTAAAGAATATAAGAGAGATTCGTTGCTTACCCCGGTATTTATGATACTTGAGGTAATATTGGAGACTATTATTCCGTTTATGATGGCGTCCATAATAGATGATGGTGTTGAGGCAGGAGATATGAAACACATCTGCATTATGGGTGTATGTATGCTTTTGACAGCAGCAGCCAGTTTATGGGCAGGTGTTATGGGAGGCAAATACGGAGCAAGTGCATCGACAGGTTTTGCAAAGAATCTTAGAAAAGCAATGTATGCCAATATACAGACGTTTAGTTTTTCTAATATTGACAAATTCAGTACATCAGGACTTGTTACCAGACTTACAACAGATGTAACAAACATACAGAATTCATATCAGATGGTTCTTCGTATGTGTATGAGAGCACCTGCTACACTTATATGTGCAATGGCCATGTCATTTTATGTAAATCCTAAAATAGCGACAATATATCTTGCCGCAGTAATTCTTCTTACAGTTATAAATGTTTTTATAACAAAATCTGCAATGAAGTATTTTAGTGCAGTATTTAAAAAATATGACAAACTCAATGAGAGTGTTCAGGAAAATGTATCTGCAATAAGAGTTGTAAAGGCATATTCAAGAGAGGATTTTGAAAAGAGCAAATTTGCAAAGGCAAGCGAGAATATTTATAAGATGTTTGTAAAGGCAGAGGGACTTGTTGTTATCAATATGCCTATTATGCAGGGTATAGCATATACATGTATACTTCTTATAAGCTGGCTTGGTGCAAAGATGATTGTTGGCGGCTCAATGACTACAGGAGAGCTTTCACAGCTTCTTACATACTGTATGAATATACTTATGAGCCTTATGTTCCTTTCTATGATATTTGTAATGCTTACAATGAGTATAGCGAGTGCAGAGCGTATCGCAGAGGTGCTTAATGAGAAGGCTGATATAGTTAATCCTGAAAATCCTGTAATGGAAGTTAAGGATGGAAGTATATTATTTGAAAATGTAGAGTTCAGATATAATATGACTTCTCCTGAACCTGTATTAAAGGGTATAAATATTTCTATAAATCAGGGAGAAACTATTGGTATTATAGGTGGAACAGGAAGTGCCAAGTCAAGTCTTGTAAATCTTATAAGCCGACTTTATGATGTTTCATCAGGAAGTGTAAAGGTCGGAGGAGTAGATGTAAGAGAGTATGATATTGAAACTCTCAGAAATGAAGTTGCAGTTGTTCTTCAGAAAAATGTGCTTTTCAGTGGAACTATATATGACAATCTTCGCTGGGGAAATAAAGATGCTACAGAGGAAGAATGCCGGCATGCATGTAAACTTGCGTGTGCGGATGAGTTTATAGACAGAATGACAGATGGTTACAATACTTATATTGAGCAGGGTGGAAGCAATGTGTCAGGTGGTCAGAAGCAGAGACTCTGTATTGCAAGAGCACTTATTAAGAAACCAAAGATACTTATACTTGATGATTCGACAAGTGCAGTTGATACTGCAACAGACAGCAAAATCAGAAAGGCATTTGCTGAGGAGATTCCAGGAACTACAAAGATTATTATTGCTCAGAGAATATCAAGTATACAGAACTGCGATAGAATAATCGTTATGGAAGACGGATGTGTAGATGGATTTGGAACACATGAGGAACTTCTTGCCAGCAATGAGATTTATCGTGAGGTATATGAGTCACAGGTAAGTGGAAATGCTGATTTTGATGAGAATTAATTAAAAGAGATTAACATAGATTACACGCAGGGAATGTGTGGGAAAGAGAGGCATTATGGCACATAATAATGGTGGTCATGGTCGAAAAGGAATGGGACCAAAACCAAAGATAGAAAATCCAGGTAAGATATTTAAAAGACTTATAGGATATGTTTTTAAATATTATAAGGTACATTGTTTTATTGTTTTTGCGGCAATTATTGTAAGTGCACTTGCGGGTGCGCAGGGAACAATGTTTACAAAAGACCTTATTGACGAATATATTGTACCGCTCACAAAAGCAGAATCACCGGATTTTTCAGGCTTGCTTGTAAAAATTCTTCAGGTAGGAGCATTTTATGGTGCTGGTGTAATTGCGGCACTTATACAGTCCAAAATTATGGTATATGTAACACAGGGAACATTAAGAAATCTCCGCGTAGAAATGTTTGATAAGATGGAGCTGCTTCCAATTAAATATTTCGATGTAAATGCGCATGGTGATATAATGTCACTTTATACAAATGATATTGATACACTGAGACAGATGATAAGTCAGAGTATTCCACAGGCTATATCTAGTGTATTTACAATAGTATGTGTATTTGTATATATGTTAATACTTAGCATTCCGCTTACCTGTGTGACAATAGCAATGATATTTGTAACTCTTTTTGTCACAAAGACACTTGCAGGTTTAAGTGGTTCTTACTTTCTTGCACAGCAGAAAGATATCGGTAAGGTAAATGGATATATTGAAGAGATGATGGAAGGTCAGAAGGTTGTAAAGGTATTCTGTCATGAGAGAGAAAGCGAAGAGGGCTTTAATGAGCTGAATGAGCAGCTTTTTGAGAGTGCAAACAATGCCAATAAATTTGCAAACATTCTTATGCCAATAAATGCACAGCTTGGAAATGTAAGTTATGTAATATGTGCAATAATAGGTGGTATCCTTGCTTTATATGGTGTGGGAGGCTTTACAATCGGAGCACTTGTAAGTTTCCTTGCGTTTAACAAATCCTTCAGCATGCCTGTAAATCAGGTGAGCCAGCAGCTTAATGCGATTGTTATGGCACTTGCAGGTGCAGACAGAATATTCAAACTTCTTGATGAGGAACCAGAGGTTGACGATGGTTATGTTGAGCTTGTAAATGCAGAAGAAAAAGAGGATGGAACCATTGTAGAAACAGAGAAACGTACAGGAAGATGGGCATGGAAGCATTATCATAAGGACAGTGACACCACAACTTATGTAAAGATGCAGGGAGATGTAGTATTTGACCATGTTGATTTTGGTTATACAGATGAAAAGATTATACTTCATGATATAGAGATATATGCCCGTCCAGGACAGAAGATAGCCTTTGTAGGAGCTACTGGGGCAGGAAAGACTACAATAACAAATCTTATAAACAGATTTTATGATATTCAGGATGGAAAGATACGATATGATGGTATAAATATCAATAAGATAAAGAAGAAAGATCTTAGAAAATCACTTGGTATAGTTCTTCAGGATACACATCTTTTTACCGGAACAGTAATGGAAAATATACGTTATGGAAAACTTGATGCGACAGATGAGGAAGTTATTGCGGCTGCAAAACTTGCCAATGCTGATGGTTTCATAAAGAGGCTTCCAGATGGATATGACACACTTCTTACCGGTGATGGAGCAAACTTAAGTCAGGGCCAGAGACAGCTGCTTGCAATAGCCAGAGCAGCGGTTGCAGATCCACCTGCACTTATACTTGACGAGGCTACAAGTTCAATTGATACACGTACGGAGAAACTTGTTCAGCAGGGTATGGACAGAATTATGCATGGAAGAACTACATTTGTAATAGCGCACAGACTTTCAACAGTCCGTAACAGTGACTGCATAATGGTTCTTGAACAGGGAAGAATAATTGAGCGTGGTACGCATGATGAGCTTATAGACAAAAAAGGTAAGTATTACGAACTTTATACTGGTAAAAATGGACAAACAATTGCATCATAAAATGTTTGCAAATGTGATAACATGTGATATAATAAATCTTGTAAAACATTATTTGATCTTATAAACGTATTGGGGAGAAAGTAAGGAGGAATTTACAATGTTACTTAACACATATCAGAAGGTTATCTCGTTGTTTGAAGATGCGAATGGGTATATGAGTGCGTCAGAACTTAAAAATGCCAGAGTTACGACTGTTCAGATCAGGGAACTTGTAAATAAGGGTGTTCTTGAGCATGTATCACATGGACATTACTGGCTTATAGATAAGGAAAAAGGAAAACCGGAAAATTATCAGCTTATAGAGACCTGTATGATAAATCCAAGAGCTGTTATCTGTGCTGACAGTGCGTGCTATTATAATGGTCTTATTGACAGACAGCCGGAAAAACTTTCAGTTGCCACATTAAAGACAGACCGTTCACGTATGTCACTTAATTTTCCTATAAGCAGGCATTACTATTCTGATCTTGCGTTTGAACAGGATGTAAATACTATAACTACACCATATGGAAATATACGCGTGTATGACACAGAGCGGAGTGTTTGTGATGCAATTCGTTTTCGTGATGATATCGGAGAGGAGATGCTTGAGCTTATCATTGACAGATTTCTTGCACAGAAAAATGTCCAGATGGGCAGACTGCTTGACTACGCTGATGCTATGCGCGTTGGTAAGATTGTCCGCATCAGATTAAAACAAATTGAAGAATAGTATCTTTTAACAAAAGAGGGGCGTATTATGCGTCCCTCTTTAAGTTATATTTATATCAGGGGGTGTGCAATATGAATAGAGTATATGAAAAATTGATGAAATGTTATGAGAGTTTTAAGAAAAAAGTAGATTTTATTCCGGAGGTTGCATTGATACTTGGCTCGGGGCTTGGTGATTATGCAGAGGATATAAAGGTTGAGGCAGAACTTGACTATCATGAACTAGATGGTTTTCCTGTATCGACAGTTCCAGGGCATCAGGGCAAATATATATTTGGATATGTCGGCGAAGTACCGGTAGTGTGTATGAAAGGAAGAGTTCATTATTATGAGGGATATGATATATCAGATGTGGTACTTCCTATCCGTCTTATGAAGCTTATGGGTACAAAGGTTTTATTTCTTACAAATGCAGCAGGAGGTATAAATTCCTCTTTTAAAGCAGGTGATTTTATGCTTATAAAAGACCATATATCCAGTTTTATACCGTCGCCTCTTATCGGTGCAAATATAGATGAGCTCGGAGTACGTTTTCCTGATATGAGTAATGTATATGACACAAAATTGCAGAAAGTTATTAGACGCACTGCCGCACTCAATGATATTGATATTCAGGAAGGTGTATATATACAGCTTACAGGACCTAATTATGAGACTCCGGCAGAGGTTCGCATGTGTCGTGCGCTGGGTGCGGATGCAGTTGGGATGAGTACAGCATGTGAAGCTGTTGCTGCAAATCATATGGGAATGATGATATGTGGAATTTCATGTATATCAAATATGGCGAGTGGAATTTCACCTAATCCGCTTTCTCATGTTGAGGTTCAGGAAGTAGCAGACAGGGTTGCACCTTTATTTAAAAAACTTGTAACAGAGAGTATCAAAAATATTTCTAAGGAGATAAATTCTTGATGAAGATAAGGATATATAATGCCAGAATTTTAACGATGGCAGA
>JAFPDA010000061.1 GCA_017425575.1 Lachnospiraceae bacterium
ATATTCTATATGGTAGACCTTGATAACTTTAAAAATGTTAATGATACTCTTGGTCACATATATGGAGATAAAGCTATTGCAGATACAGCAAACGAACTTACAAAGATATTCCATTCAAATGCTTTGATTGGAAGACTTGGAGGCGACGAGTTTGCGGTATGTGCAACATATGATGCATTTGATGAAAAAAGTCTTTATGATTATATCAGGGAGAAAGCAGAAAAGGTGTGTGCTGCAAACAGAAGGTCTTACACAGACAGCGTAAATACAGTGTCGATTTCAAGCAGTGTGGGAATTGCAGTTGCACCTATTGATGGAAATAATTTTGAGACAATATACAAACTGGCTGATGATGCAGTTTATAACTCTAAGAAAACGGGAAAAAATAAATATACAGTATATTCAAGAAAGAAGAATGTTAGTAACATAAACAATGTTGATATTGTATGAGTGTTATAAGTATATTATCTATTTGCAGATAGAGTAAAGTGGAGGATTATAATGGCAAAAAGTATAAAAAATATTGATGAAGTTAAAATTCCGGAACAGTATATTCTGGAAAAATCTGAGTTTGTAAAAGAGGTAGACAGTTTTGTACTTACACTCAGACATAAGCTTAGCAATGCAAGAGTGCTTATTTTCAGCAATGAGGACAATAATAAGGTGTTTAATATTTCCTTCAGGACACCGCCTAAGGATGCTACCGGAGTTCCTCATATAATAGAGCACACAGTGCTTTGCGGCTCAAAAAACTTCCCCGCAAAAGATCCTTTTGTTGAACTTGTAAAGGGTTCGCTTAACACTTATCTAAATGCAACAACATATCCTGATAAGACTCTTTATCCGGTTGCAAGCTGTAATGATAAAGATTTTGAAAATCTTATGCATGTTTATATGGATGCAGTATTATATCCAAATATATATAAGTATGAGGAGATATTCAAACAGGAGGGATGGCATTACGAACTTGAGGACAAAGACTCTCCAATAATATATAACGGTGTTGTTTATAATGAGATGAAGGGTGCATTTTCCTCTGAAGAGGGCGTCCTTGAAAGATTTATAATGAACAGTCTGTTTCCGGATAATACTTATGGACAGGAATCAGGTGGAGACCCTGTGTGTATCCCAGACCTTAAGTATGAAGATTATCTTGATTTTCATAGAAAATATTATCATCCATCAAACAGTTATATTTATCTTTATGGAGACATTGATGTTGAGGAGCGTCTTAACTGGATGGATGAAAACTATCTGAGGAATTTCCCTGCAATAGAGGTGGATTCAGAGATAGGTATTCAGAAGGGATTTTCGGAGATGAAATCTCTCGATAAAAAATATGCAGTTGCAACAGATGCAGACTGTACAGAAAAGACATATTATGCCTGGGCATGTGCAATGGATATAACTATGGACCAGGAGACATGCCGTGCATTTGAACTTTTATCATATGTACTTGTTGAGATGCCGGGTGCACCGCTTAAACAGGCACTTCTTGATGCAGGTATTGGCTCTGATATAGATGTTGATTTCTGTGATATCTTAAGACAGAGTTATTTTGCGCTTACTACAAAGAATGCAAAAGCAGGTCAGAAGGATGAGTTCTATCGTATTATACGTCAGACGCTTGAGGATATTGTCAAAAACGGAATAGACAGAAAAGCTCTCGAAGCAGCCATAAACGGAACAGAGTTCAGAGAGAGAGAGGCAGATTTCGGACAGTTCCCAAAGGGACTTTTATACAGTATAAAACTTTTAAAGACATGGCTTTACAGCGATGAAGAGCCTTATACATCACTTTGTTATGAGAAATACTATAGTTTTCTCAGAGAGAAGCTTGATACAGATTATTATGAGCAGCTTATACAGAAATATCTTCTCGATAACACTCACGCTGTGCTTATAGAGATGATGCCTGAACCTGGTCTTGCAATAAAAACAGAGCAGGAGACAATAGATAAACTTGCTGATTATAAGGAGTCACTTTCAGATGAAGAACTTGATAAGCTTATAGAGGATACAAAGGCACTTAAGGCATATCAGGAAGAGGGTACACCAAAGGAAGTACTTGAGAAGATTCCTATGCTCAAGAGAGAGGATATAGAGAAAAAGGCACAGCCTCTTCAGAATACAGAGACAAAACTGTGTGGAATAGATACAGTTCATCATAATGTTGTGACAAATGATATTATATACCTTACACTTCTTTTTGATGTTCAGGAGTTCAGGGATTATGTTCCTCAGATGAGCTTTCTGTCAACTCTTCTCGGATATATGGACACAAAGAAACATACTTATACAGAGTTTGACACAGAGACTAATTTCTATACAGGTGGAATAGCTTCTGATTTAAGTATATACTGTCAGGAAAATGATAAATACAGTCTTAAGTATGAAGTGAGAACGAAAGTTTTGAAGAGTCAGATAAATCATGCGATAGAGCTGCTTTCAGAGCTTATGTTTGAGACTCTTTTCACAGACGAAAAACATCTTCGTGAAGTTGTTGCAGAGACACGTTCACGTTTAAAGGTACGCCTTATGTCAGCTGGTCATCAGGCGGCCGCTGCCCGTGTGCTTGCTGGCTTATCAGAGAGCTCATGGCTTAATGACCATTCTGTTGGTGTCGGATATTATGATTATCTTGTTAAGCTTGATGAAAATTTTGATGAAGAGAAAGATAAGCTTATAGAAGGCTGCAGACAGCTTGTAAAGGCAATGTTTAGAAAAAATAAGCTTCTTATATCATGCACATGTGCAGACCGTGATATGGATGTGCTTGAGAAAGCATTGTCGGTACTTGTTAAAGATTTTGATAATAACTGTGGAGAGGCAGAACTTTCACAGCTTGATAAATATATTCCTGAGACAGAGATTAAAAAAGAAGCATATACTACTCCGGCTGAGATACAGTATGTCGCACTTGGAGGAAGTTTCAGAGATATCCCAGATGCAAATCAGGGTGTGTTAAAAGTAGTCTCGCATCTGCTTAACTATGATTATCTCTGGAATGAGGTTCGTGTTAAAGGTGGAGCTTATGGTGTTGGATGCAGATTTAACAGAGAGGGAGATGGGTATTTTACCTCTTACAGAGACCCTAACCTTTCTTCAACACTTGAAGTATATAGAGAAGCTGTTGAGTATCTAAGGAATTATGATGCTGATGAGAGAGAGATTACAAAGACTATAATAGGAACGATGAGCAGCATAGATACACCGCTCACTCCTTCGATGAAAGGAAAAAGATCTCTGAATGCCTATATTAAGGGAATAGCTTTTGAAGAGCTTCAGAAGGAGAGAGATGCTGTGCTTGCATGCAGTCTCGAGGATATAAGAAAGGCTGCAGATGTAATAGAAAAAGTTGTAAGTAAAGATAATATATGCGTAATAGGAAATGAGAAACACATAAAAGATGAAGCTGAGCTTTTTGACAATATAAGTGTATTGTCATAAAAGCTTATAATATAGCGGTTTGGATTTGTGGGCTTAGTTCCAGAAAGGAACTGCTATTCTGAAATGGAGGTTATATGAATAATAAATTCAAATCAGGTTTTGTAACTCTTATCGGAAGACCAAATGTTGGCAAGTCTACTCTTATGAACAGACTTATAGGACAGAAGATTGCGATAAC
>JAFPDA010000062.1 GCA_017425575.1 Lachnospiraceae bacterium
ATTATTCCGATTTGCAGATAGTTGGATATCTTATTGATAAGTGTAAGCTTGAAAAAGAAGAAGCAGAGAGATATGTGTTAAGTAGTAAAATAGAACAATAGAGGAGTAAATTTTTAGAAGATATAAATCCTGCAATATGTCTTACAGGTTGCAGGATTATATTTTAAATGCAAGACGAACGGAAGTTTGCGATAGCAGGGTTTTGACATATCACCATATATGAACTATAATGGATATAGTTTATTAACTAGCATTTGGAGGAATTTAATATGTCAAGAAAAACTAGAAGAAATAATAAAAAGAACATGGAGGAGAAGACTATGACAACACCTATAACAGCACCACTTAGACAGTTTGAAATTAAAGAGGAGAAAGAAGTAAAGAAGGAAGAAGTGAAGAAAGAACTTTTTATTCAGTATGATCAGCTTGAGGTCAATGATAAAGTTTTATTTGAGGCTGCTATAAATGATTACTGCAATGTATCTGGACAGGCTAAGGAGTCAGTTGAATCAGTAAATCTTTATGTTAAGCCACAGGAAGGCAAAGCATATTATGTTATCAATGGTGATTCAGAAAAGAACGGAGCTATTGATCTGTAATCAGGAGAAATATTATGTTAGATAAGCTTATTGCTTTGTATAAAAAATATAAGGAAGTTATTCTTTATCTTGTATTTGGTGGACTTACGACACTTATTAACATAGTAGTATATGCTGTTTGTGCTCATTTATCGCCAATGAGCACAGTGGCTAGTACTACGGTGGCATGGATAATAAGTGTCTTATTTGCGTATATAACAAATAAGATATTTGTTTTTGAGAGTAAGACTGAGGATTTGGGGGCACTTGCCAGGGAGTGTATATCTTTTATCGGATGCCGTCTTGCAACAGGCATTATGGATATAGTTATTATGTATGTCTCTGTTGACATGTTTGAGCTTAATGATATGGTGATGAAGATTGCATCAAATATACTTGTTATTATTCTGAATTATCTGTTTAGTAAATTGTTTATATTTGCAGGCAGCAAGTCTTAAAGGGAGACAGACATAGAATCAGTCGTTTGAATTTTTAAGAAATAGCGGTTGCTTTTGTATTGAGAAGGCAAACAGTTCTTATAGGATAAATTTGATTAGAGTGTCAAGATTTTAATGGAAAGGATATGAAAAATGAAATATGATTATTTAGTTGTAGGTGCAGGTCTTTTTGGAGCAGTATTTGCACATGAGGCTAAAAAGGCAGGAAAGAATTGTCTTGTTATTGATAAGAGAGAGCACATTGGTGGAAATGTGTACACAGAAGATGTTGAGGGGATACAGGTGCACAAATATGGTGCACATATTTTCCATACTTCTGATAAGAAGATATGGGACTATGTAAATCAGTTTGCTGAGTTTAACAATTATATCAATTCGCCGGTGGCAGTATATGGCGATGAGTTATACAATCTTCCTTTCAATATGAATACTTTCAGTAAGATGTGGGGGATAAAGACTCCTGATGAGGCTAAGGAGATTATTGCAAAACAGATAGCTGAGCTTAATATTGATGAGCCTGCAAACCTTGAGGAACAGGCACTTAAACTTGTCGGAAGAGATGTGTATGAAAAGCTTATCAAGGGATATACACAGAAGCAGTGGGGGAGAGAGTGTACTGAACTTCCAGCATTTATCATAAAGAGACTTCCGCTTCGTTTTACTTATGACAATAATTATTTTAATGACCGTTATCAGGGAATTCCTGTTGATGGTTATACAGCTATGGTTGAAAAGATGCTTGAAGGTACTGAGGTTCGCCTCTCTACGGATTATTTTGATGTTAAGGATGAGATTGAGGCGGACAAGGTGATATATACAGGCATGATTGATTCTTACTATGATTATAAGCTTGGTGTACTTGAGTACCGTTCGGTTCGTTTTGAGACAGAGAAACTTGACTGTGAGAATTATCAGGGAAATGCGGTTGTGAATTACACGGCGGCAGACGTGCCATATACAAGGATAATAGAGCATAAGCATTTCAATTTTGGAAAGCAGCCTGTTACTGTTATAAGCAGGGAGTATTCGTCTGAGTGGAAGAAGGGAGATGAGCCTTATTATCCTGTAAATAATGACAGAAATAATGACTTATACGAGCAGTACAAGAAGCTTGCAGAGTCAGAGGGAAAAGTTATATTTGGCGGCCGTCTTGGCCAGTATAAGTATTATGATATGGACAAGGTAATAGCAGCGGCTCTTGATATGTGTAAGGAACAGCTTGGCTGAATTCTTCAATAGTAAAAGTGTATAAAGTTTTAATACGGATAATTACCGTCTTGGAGATAATGACCAGTGCAAGATGTCTGTAATGCGCAGAATATAAGAATAATGCGCGTATAATGTCTTGTATTTCAGCTTTTTAAATGGTTACATTTGTGAAAAAAAGGTGTATAATCTCTTCTCGTTGATAAGGAGTTTTGCAGATATTGCAGGGCAGTGATGCGTAGAATGGAGATTTTATGAAACAGAGAGAAATTATGATGTACACCGTTATGGGTGTATCTGCAACAGTTTTTAACTGGATTGCATATTCACTTTTGGTAGCCCATATGAGCGTTGAGCTTGCCAATGGTTTTTCGTGGCTTATCACACTTGTATTTGCATTTGTGACTAACAAGATATATGTGTTTGAAAGCAGAAGCTGGGAGAAGAATGTTGTTATACGCGAGGCGTTAAGTTTTGCAACTGCGCGAGGCATAACAGGTTTTCTTGAAGTTGCAGGCCAGCCGCAGATTTATAAGATGGGACTTAACCAGCCGCTTTTTGGTGTTGACGGTCTTGTTGCAAAGATTACAGTCTGTCTGGCACTGGTGCTTGTCAATTACATAAGTACAAAGTTTATATTTATAAGAGTAAGTAAAAGAAATGTAAAGACTGTCTGAAAACCGGCAGTCTTTTCTTGGGTTTTGACATAAAATAATCACAATAAAGAGATATTTTGTAAGATGGATTGTGGAAATAAAATCTGTTTGGTGCATAAAATGTTATTTTAATTCATATAATTTTTCAACTATTTAGAATACGAAACATGGCCAATATACGAAAATGGAAGAGTTATACGGTAAGATTTACAAATATTTTTTAAACAGTTAATTTATTATCGTTTATTGTCGATAATACACGTATAGTAGTTTTGTAAGTATTGTTAGAAAAGAGTAGTTGAGGGTTATTTATATTATATTTATGGAGAATATCTGATGGAAAATTGTGTTTTTAATGTTGACAACATAGGAGATATAGATTTTCTTAAGAAAATGCTTGCATTTCAGAGTGAGATGCTTGTACATATGCATGATGACAAGAAGGTTCTTATGGATATTATTATCCAGAATGTTCATGCAGATAAGTCTGCACTTTATATTTGTCGTGAGAGTGGATATGTGGAGAAGATGGTATTTACTGCAAATGATGACGATGTTGTTAAGAGTGAGATTCTGCTTGATATAGGTCTTAGCGAGATTTTTAGTACGGAGTGCAGAATTATAAGAGCAAATGACAATGTTTCAATTTCTCTTAATTATGAGCTTGAGAGTACTTTTGGAGGAATGTCAGAGACAACTATAATATTTTCGGGAAAAGTTGATAAGATTCTTTATGGAATTATTTTATGTGTTAACAAAAAAAATATTGATTTGATTGCAAATAATACAGCGAAGTTTATTGTGGACAATATAAGAGTTGTCCTTGAAAATAAGATTCTGACTGAGAAGATAGTATATGAGAGTGAGCATGATAAGCTTACAGGATTGTTAAACAGACGCTGTTATTTCAGAAGATGTCAGGAAGAGTATGGCATGCTTGCATCTGTTGGTATTTTCTTTATGGATGTAAATAATCTTAAGGTTGTAAATGACAAGTATGGCCATGACGCTGGTGATGCGCTTCTTAAGAGGGCTGCTGAGAGTATTAAGGCAATGGTATGTGACAATATTCATGGCTACAGAATGGGCGGGGATGAATTTATTATGGTTGCCATAAACTGTACAGCTGCCGATATTCAGGATATTAAGAAAAGATGGCAGAATGAGCTTGATAAGGTAAATGCCAAATATGGAATGGAGCCTTGTGTTGTTGCTGTCGGTGAAGCTTTTGGAAAAGGTGCATTCGAGATTGAGGAACTCTGCAAGCTTGCTGATGACAGAATGTATGAGGATAAAAAGAAAAAGCACGGTGGAATGGGCAGATGAAATATTATATAGCTGACTGCCATTTTGGTCATGACAAGGTAAGGATTCTTGATGGCAGGAAATTTGAGGATTCAGTGCAGATGGATGAAGCGATGATTACAGCGTGGAATGAGACTGTGCAGAAGAAAAAGGATGAGGTTTTTATTTTGGGAGACCTTGCCTTATATAAGGGAGAGCAGGTCAATGAACTACTTAGCCGTCTTAATGGAAAAAAATATCTTATCACTGGAAATCATGACAGCAGGTTTATAAGGGATAAAAAGTTTGATTCTTCATTGTTTGAATGGATTAAGCCTTATGCAGAGATAAAGGATAATGGGCGCAAGGTTGTTTTGTGCCATTATCCTATTATTTGTTATAACGGTCAGTATCATGGAAAAAAGTCAGTTTATATGCTCTATGGTCATGTACATAATTCTAAGGATTATGAGAATGTAAGTATGTTTGTGAAACAGTCGAGAGAAACTGTTATAGAAGACTGCAATATGCCTGAAAATAAAGAGGGTAGAATAAGAAGTCTCAGCTGTAATCTGATAAACTGTTTTACAGTATTTTCTGATTATCATCCTCTCACTCTTGATGAGTGGATTAGTAAGGCGGAGATTTGACAAAGACAGCATATTTTTATATAATAAACTGACTTTATTGGAGGAAAATAAAATGACATTATATGATGAACTTGTTGCCCGTGGTCTTATTGCGCAGGTGACAGATGAGGAAGAGATTAAAGAGCTTATAAATAATGGAAAGGCTGTATTTTATATTGGATTTGATCCTACAGCAGACAGTCTCCATGTTGGTCACTTTATGGCACTTTGCCTTATGAAGAGACTTCAGATGGCTGGAAATAAGCCTATTGCACTTATCGGTGGTGGTACAGCCATGATAGGAGACCCTTCAGGAAGAACTGATATGCGTCAGATGATGACTCCTGAAACTATTGAGCACAATGTTGAGTGCTTTAAGAAGCAGATGAGCCGTTTTATTGATTTTTCAGATGATAAGGCTATGCTTGTAAATAATGCTGAGTGGCTTATGGATTTGAACTATATGGAAGTTCTCCGTGACATAGGACCACATTTTTCGGTAAACCGTATGCTTGCTGCTGAGTGTTACAAGCAGCGTATGGAAAAGGGACTTACATTCCTTGAGTTTAACTACATGATTATGCAGAGTTTTGACTTCTATACATTATATCAGAAGTATGGCTGTAATATGGAGTTTGGCGGTGATGACCAGTGGAGCAATATGCTTGGCGGTACAGAGCTTATCAGAAGAAAGCTTGGCAAAGATGCGTATGCAATGACTATCAATCTCCTTCTTAACTCAGAGGGAAAGAAGATGGGAAAGACACAGTCTGGTGCTGTATGGCTTGATCCAAACAAGACAAGTCCTTTTGATTTCTATCAGTACTGGAGAAATGTAAGTGACGCAGATGTACTTAAATGTCTCAGAATGCTTACATTCCTTCCGCTTGAGCAGATTGATGAGATGGACAAATGGGAGGGAAGCCAGCTTAATCAGGCAAAAGAAATCCTTGCATTTGAGCTCACAAAGCTTGTTCACGGTGAGGAAGAGGCAACTAAGGCACAGGAAGGTGCAAGGGCACTTTTCTCTAGTGGAAATGCAGCAGATATGCCGGTTGTTGAGCTTACAGATGGAGATTTTACAGATGGTCAGATAGGAATACTTAATTTACTTGTAAAAGCAGGACTTGCCCCTTCAAATGCAGAGGCTAGAAGAAATGTTCAGCAGGGTGGAGTTGCTATTGATGGCGAGAAAGTAGAGGACCCTAAATACGCATTGGCAAAAGACAGTATTGGTGCTGACGGAATAGTGCTTAAGCGTGGTAAGAAGAAATTTATGAAAGTTGTTGTAAAATAAATATTGCATAATAAAAAATATCCTGGGAGATTTTAAAATATCTTTTCGGGATGTTTTTTTATAAAGTTTATTCATTAGTTACATCAAAGCTATTCTTGTCTAAAAAAATAATCTATGCTATCATTATAATTGCCTGTGAACGCACGCACGGACACATTTTAAACAAAAATATAGTGCGGGAATGAGAGGATTCATACAATGACAAATAGTGAAAAAGCCATAGCGCTTCATAAAGAATGGAACGGAAAAATCGACACTACACCAAAGTGTCATGTAAACTCAAGAGAGGATCTTGCAATCGCATATACACCCGGAGTTGCAGAACCATGCAAAATCATCGCCGAAAATAAAGAGGAAGCTTATAACTACACAATCAAAGCAAACACTGTAGCTGTAGTTTCTGACGGAAGTGCCGTTCTTGGTCTTGGAAATATAGGTCCTGAGGCAGCCATGCCCGTAATGGAAGGAAAAGCTGTTCTTTTCAAAGAGTTTGGTAATGTCAATGCATTCCCTATCTGTCTTGATACACAGGACACAGAGGAAATTATCAAAACTGTAATAAATATCGCTCCTGCTTTTGGCGGTATCAACCTTGAAGATATATCAGCTCCAAGATGCTTCGAGATTGAAGAGCGTCTCAAAAAAGAACTCAACATTCCTGTATTCCATGATGACCAGCATGGAACAGCCATCGTAGTTCTTGCAGGTATAATAAATGGTCTTAAAGTAGTTGGCAAGACTAAAGAAGAGTGTCAGGTAGTTATAAACGGTGCAGGCTCAGCAGGTATCGCAATCACTAAACTTCTCCTTACATACGGTTTCAAGCATGTAACAATGTGTGACAAAGTAGGTATGCTTTCAAAGAAGACACCTGACCTTAACTGGATGCAGAAAGAAATGGTTGAAGTTACTAACCTCGAAGAAAAAGAAGGCTCACTTGCAGATGCTCTTAAGGGTGCAGACATCTTCGTAGGTGTATCAGCTCCTGGTATCGTATCAGAAGAAATGGTTGCTTCAATGAACAAAGATGCTATTATCTTCGCAATGGCGAACCCGGTTCCAGAGATTATGCCGGACCTTGCAAAGAAAGCCGGAGCAAGAGTTGTTGGTACAGGACGTTCAGATTTTCCAAATCAGGTAAACAATGTAGTAGCATTCCCAGGTATCTTCAAAGGTGCTCTTGAGGGACGTGCAACACAGATTACTGAGGATATGAAACTCGCTGCTGCCCTTGCAATCGCTGGTCTTGTAGATGACAAAGACTTAAACGAGGACAACATTATGCCAGAAGCCTTTGACCCACGCGTTGCAGACGTAGTGGCAAATGCGGTAAAATCTCATATAAAATAATGCGTTGGGGAGAAAAACCTTATTACTCTCTTGACTATTATCTAAAACAGAACTTTGGCGAAAAAGTCTACAAGGTCGCAATAGATGGTGGTATGACCTGTCCAAACCGTGACGGGACAAAAGGAACGCGTGGCTGCATATTCTGCAGCCAGGGTGGTTCCGGAGATTTTGCAGTAAAGCAGACTGAATGTGACATCAATCAGGATATCTTAAAAAAACTTTCTGTCAAAGAACAGATTGATAAAAGCATCGCATTCACACAGAAGAACGGCAAAGCCACCGGCAATAAATTTATTGCCTATTTTCAATCCTATACAAATACATATGCTCCTGTAGACTATCTTAGAAGTCTTTATATGGAAGCATTATCACATCCCAAGGTAGCGGCACTTTCAATAGGCACAAGACCAGACTGCCTTGATGAAGATGTGCTTGAACTCCTCAGCGAATGTAACAAGATAAAACCTGTCTGGGTAGAGCTTGGCCTTCAGACTATCCATGAAGATACCGCCAGGTTTATACGCCGTGGTTATGAACTTCCAGTCTTTGACAAAGCCGTGACAAACCTTCGTGCAATAGGCATAGATGTAATAGTTCATGTAATACTCGGACTTCCATACGAAACAGACGATGATATAATCGAAACAATTCATTATCTGAATAAAAAAGATATACAGGGCATAAAACTACAGCTCTTACATATTCTTAAAGATACTGACCTTGCAGAATATATCGATAAAATAAAGGTATATACCGAGGAAGAATATGTCAGTCTTGTATGCCGCTGCATAAGTGAATTGTCACCCGATATAGTGGTTCACAGAATTACAGGAGACGGTCCTAAAAAGCTTCTGCTCGCACCAATGTGGAGTGCAAATAAAAGACATGTGCTTAACTCTATCGCACATGAACTTAAAACAACCGGAATCTATCAGGGAAAAAATTTGAATTAAAGAAGGGCGATGGTATGAAAAATCGCATTGATATGCTGATTTTTCACACGGCTATTTGTGCGGAGCGTCACAAATAGCTTTGATGGCATCCCGTCGCGTAAAGCGCTCCGGAATGGAGGAAAGTTAATATGACTTCAGAATCTTTAAAACTGTATAAACTTATAATATTATACTTTTTAAGCCAGACCAGACAGCCTATATCCAATGCGATATTATCTGACTTTATATTGAATAATAATTATGCCGATTATTTTTCTATTCAGGAAACTCTGTCTGCTCTTACTGATGACCGTATGATTTTCCTTGAAAAAACATATTCAAAAGCTTTTTATACCATTGCTCCAAAGGGATTAGAGACACTTGATTTCTTTGGACACCTTCTCCCTGATGATACTAAATTCCAGATTGACCGGTATCTTGTCGAAAATAAGATTACCATCGTCGAAGATACAACTATACACACTGACTTCAAACAACTCGGTCCAAAACAGTATCTTGCAAAAGGCTCTGTAATAGAACGAGGCAATATTATATTTGAAGTCGCAATAAATGTCACTTCCGAAGAAGAGGCGCTTCAGGTATGCCAGAGATTCAAAGAAAAAAATGATCTGTTATTTGCGTATGTGTATAAGGCGCTGTCTAGTGATGAGTGAAGTATAGTATATATAACAACGGGGCTGTCGCATTAAGCAAAACTAATACAAGATGTAGAATTATTCAACGATTAAAATTCTATATCTTGTAGAAAAAATCTTAGTGTGATAGCCTCATTTGTTTTTATGTGTCATGTCGTAATACCTCGGCTGAATTGTTGCGATTAAATTAATTCTTTACATTGTAGGAGAATGTGTGTATTATTGTTAATACTAGTGGTTGAACTATCTATCTGAATTTCAGCCTATACATTCAAAATAAAAATGGTATTCTCAAGATTCTTTGAAAAATCCCTTTATTAAAAGACATTAGTGTAATTACACTGGATTGTAAATATGCAATTAAATAATAGCAGAAAGAGGTAATTTATGGAAAATTATGAAGAAATGTCGCTTGTTGAGCTTAGGCTTGCAGCAAAAAATCTCGGCATTAAGAATGTAACTACATATAAGAAAAGTCAGCTTTTGGAAAAAATTATGTCTGAGGAAAGTGCAAAAACCGCAACAGAAAAGACCGAGACTAAGAATAATAGTAATAATAAAAATAACAGACAGCAGATGCAAAAGGGGAGAAAAACACAGAATGTTAAGGCGCAGGATAATAGAGAGAAGTCACAGCAGAAACAGAATGTGCAGGTGATGGAGTCAGAAAATTTTGAGCCGGTTGAGATGGAACAGCTTGACAGCGGAGAGATAAAGGAAGGTATTCTTGAAGTTCTCTCAGAGGGATATGGTTTTATCAGATGTGACAATTATCTTCCGGGTGATGGAGATGTGTACGTTTCACCTACTCTTATAAGAAAATATCATTTAAGAACCGGAGATATACTCAGAGGAAATGTGAGAATCAGAAACCAGAATGAAAAATTTGGTGCACTTCTTTTTATTAAGACTGTAAATGGTGTGACTCCGGATAAGATTATAAGAAGGGTTAAATTTGAAAATCTTACACCGGTATTTCCAAATGAGAGAATACGCCTTGAATCCCAGCAGGGAAGTATATCCATGAGAATGATGGACCTTATCGCTCCTATTGGCAAGGGTCAGCGTGGAATGATAGTTTCGCAGCCAAAGACAGGAAAGACAACACTTCTTAAACAGGTGGCAAATGCGGTAAAGACAAATCATCCAAAGATGCATCTTATAGTTCTGCTTATTGATGAGAGACCTGAAGAGGTAACAGATATAAAAGAATCCATAATGGGACACAATGTTGACGTTATATATTCTACATTTGATGAACTCCCTGAAAATCACAGACGAGTTTCAGAGATGGTAATAGAGAGAGCAAAGCGTCTCGTAGAGCATGGGGAAGATGTTATGATTCTTCTCGACAGTATAACAAGGCTTGCAAGAGCATATAACCTTACGGTTCAGCCTAGTGGACGTACACTTTCAGGTGGTCTTGACCCCGCAGCACTTCATATGCCAAAGAAATTCTTCGGTGCGGCAAGAAATATGCGTGAAGGCGGAAGTCTTACAATACTTGCCACAGCACTTGTTGATACAGGAAGTAAAATGGATGATGTTGTATTTGAGGAATTTAAGGGAACCGGAAATATGGAGATAGTTCTCGACAGAAAACTTGCAGAGAAAAGAGTATTTCCGGCAATAGACCTTCCAAAGTCAAGTACAAGACGAGAGGATTTACTTCTTACCCAGGAAGAGATAGAAGCAAATTATATAATGAGGCGTGCATTTGGAAGTGCTAAATCTGACGAGGCAGTAGAGCGCATAATAGAGTTGTTTAGAAAAACAAAAAACAATCAGGAATTTATACAGGTGATTAAGAAGACAAGGCTGAACTGATACACATAGAAAAATATTTTTAGAAAATTATTGCAAAATATGTTGGAATATGGTATGATGATGAGGTTGTGTTTTAAATAGAATCGAAAAGAAAGACTCTTTTTCGGATATTATGTAATTGCTGTTTAAAGTAATAGCAAGAATGGAGGTTATATCATGAGAGAAGGAATTCATCCTAACTACTATCAGGCAAAAGTTGTATGTAACTGTGGTAATGAGTTTGTAACTGGTTCTACAAAAGAAGAGATTCACGTAGAAATCTGTTCAAAATGTCATTCATTCTACACAGGTCAGCAGAAAGCAGTTAAGGCTCGTGGTGCGATTGACAAATTCAATCGTAAATATGGTATGCAGTAATATATACAGTGCGCTTTTGTCGGTTTACCGACTTTTTCAATGGTCACAGCATTCCGATGTTGTGACCATTTGTGTTATAACGATAAATAAATTTGGAATGGAGAACATAATGAGATCATCTGGAATTGGTGGTCAGGCTGTGCTTGAAGGTGTAATGATGAAATATAAAGATCATTATGCAGTAGCAGTAAGAAAGCCTGATGGTGAGATTGAGATTTCGAAAAATAAATGCAAAAGCATTGCTGATAAAAGTGTATTTTTCAGACTTCCGATAATAAGGGGTATTGTTGCATTTGTTGAGTCACTTACTCTTGGAATGGGTACACTTACATATTCTGCAGGCTTCTATGAAGAAGATGAGCAGAATGATACTAAAAAGAAAAATGATGCGAAGTCATCTAAGAAAGAAGCTGTTGAGACAGGTCTTACAGTTGCGTTGTCAATTGTACTTGCAATAGGCGTGTTTATGGTGCTTCCATTTTTTCTGTCACAGCTTTTACATGCAAAGATAGAGTCAACTACGGTGCTTGCCGTTATTGAAGGTGTTATAAGAATAGCACTTTTTGTGGGATACATACTTGCTATATCCTGCATGAAGGATATAAAGAGAGTATTTATGTATCATGGTGCTGAGCATAAATCGATAAACTGTGTCGAGAATGGACTTGAGCTTACAGTGGGAAATGTCCGCAGACAGTCAAAGCACCACAAGAGATGTGGTACAAGCTTTATGCTTATAGTTATGTTTGTGAGTATCATATTTTTTATGTTTATTCATTTTGAAAATGTATGGTTAAGAATGGCAGTCAGAATACTTCTTGTGCCTGTAATAGCAGGTGTTTCTTATGAGTTTATAAGAATTGCAGGAAGAAGTGACAGCAAGCTTGTCGCAATTCTGAGCAAACCTGGTATTCTGCTTCAGAGACTTACTACAAGGGAGCCTGAGGATGAGATGATAGAGGTAGCGATTGCTTCTATCGAAGGAGTGTTTGACTGGAAGAAATATCAGAAAGAATGCAAAGAGAAAGAGCTGCAGCTTAAGAGAAAGAAGAAAAAGACTACAGCACCAAAGAAGTCAAGAGCAGAGATTAAAGAAGAACTTATTGAGAGAGAAAAGAAAAATAAGCTTCGTGCTGCCGAGTTTGAGCGCAGATATAAGGAAGAAGAGCGTCAGGCAAAAGAGCTTGAGGAGATTGCAGATGCAGCTATCAGACGCAAGATGAACAGAACAGATTTGGCAGAGGATAATACGCTTGCCGGACTGGATCATTATTTAAACAGCAATATGAACAATAGAGATAATGGGTGATGAAAGTGTTTGAATCATATGAGCAGCTTTTATTAGATGCAGCAGAGAGGCTTAAGGAGGCAGAGATAGCAGACGCAGATATAGATGCATGGTATCTGCTTGAACTTGTTACAGGCATGAGCAGGGCATCATATTTTCTTGAAAAATATAACAGACCGTCTGATGAAGAGATACGAAAGTATGAAGAACTGCTGGAAAAAAGAATCAGCCACATTCCTCTGCAGCATATCACAGGCAGACAGGAGTTTATGGGGCTTGATTTTATGGTTTCAGAAGATGTGCTCTGTCCGAGACAGGATACAGAGACGCTTGTTGAGAGTGTTTTGGAATACACATCAGGCAGGAAAGTTCTTGATGTATGTACGGGTTCAGGCTGTATAGCGGTTGCCCTTATGAAACTGGGAAATGCCTCATGCTGTGATGCAGTTGATTTGTCAGAGGCGGCACTTGATATAGCAAAGCAGAATGCAGAGTTTAATGATGTCAGTATAAATTTTATAAAAAGCGATATGTTTGAAAAAATTGATGGAAAGTATGATATAATAGTTTCCAACCCACCTTATATCCGTCCGGATGTTATAGAGACACTTATGCCGGAGGTGCGTGAGCATGAACCCTTGATGGCACTTGACGGGGGCAGTGACGGGCTTGATTTTTACAGGATTATTGCCGCACAGTCAAAGGAGCATCTTGAAGAAAATGGTATTCTTGCGGTTGAGATAGGATATGACCAGTGGGAAGATGTATCGGAGTTATTCAGACAGAATGGCTTCAGGGACATTGTAAGGATAAAAGATTTGTCTCAGAATGACAGAGTTGTTATGTGTAAAAAATAAATGCAGACATGGAGTAAAGCGTGAAAAATAATCTTGATAGCTTATTTTTCGCACGGCTATTTGTTTATGAGCAAAAACAGATAGCTCGGCAGCAGGTTGCTCAGAAATGAGGATAGTATGTTTGATAAATTAGAAGATTTAGTTAGAAGATTAGAAGAAATAAATATGATGCTTTCAGATCCTGATACTATAAATGATCAGGAAAAATACAGACAGCTTATGAAAGAACAGAATGAGATTTCTCCTATTGTAGAAAAGTATCTTGAGTATAAGGCTGCAAAGGAAGGCGTGGAGGACAGTCTTGCAATGCTTGAAGAAGAGAGTGATGAAGAGCTTCGCGAGCTTGCAAAAGAAGAGCTTAATGAGTGTAAGGCAACTGTAGAGACATGTGAGAAAGAACTTAAGATTCTTATGCTTCCAAAAGACCCTAATGATGACAAGAACGTTATCGTTGAAATTCGTGCAGGTGCTGGTGGTGATGAGGCAGCTCTTTTTGCGGCAGACCTTTTCCGTATCTACTCTAAATTTGCAGAGTCGAACCGCTGGAAAGTGGAAGTTATGAGTGCCAATGAAAATGGTATCGGCGGTTTCAAGGAAGTAGTATTTATGGTAATCGGTTCTGGTGCATATTCAAAACTCAAATATGAGAGTGGTGTGCATCGTGTACAGCGTATACCTGCAACAGAGTCAAGCGGAAGAATCCATACTTCGACAGCGACCGTTGCCATTATGCCGGAAGTTGAGGAAGTAGACGTATTTGTGGACCCTAATGATTGTAAGATTGATGTTTACCGTGCTTCAGGTAATGGTGGACAGTGCGTAAATACAACCGACTCAGCTGTACGTATCACACATATTCCTACAGGAATAGTTGTTACATGTCAGGATGAGAAATCACAGCTTAAAAATAAAGACAAGGCTATGAAGGTTCTCCGTTCAAGAATTTACGATATGGAGCAGGAGAAGGCAAACAGTGAGCAGGCAGCAGAAAGAAGAAGCCAGGTTGGAACAGGTGACCGTTCAGAGAAGATTCGTACATTCAACTTCCCACAGGGACGAGTTACAGACCATCGTATCAAATATACAAGTCACAGACTTACAGAAATACTTAACGGAGATATAAATGAGCTTCTGGATAATATAATTGCGGCTGACCAGGCTGCAAAGCTTGCTAAGATGCAGGAAAACTAGGGGATAAAATGGGTGATATCAGTCTTATAGAACTTATTGATACAGATGTTTTAGAAAAGATACAGGAAAGTTTTTCGGGTATTACGGGAATGGCTGCAATCACTATAGATGCTACAGGAAAAGCTATTACTGAGGGAACAAACTTTACTGATTTTTGTATGAAATATACAAGAGGTACTGAGATAGGCTGCAGGAGATGTGAGGAGTGTGGCAGACAGGCGGCACAGACAGCTTTTGAGACAGGACGGTCTGTGTCCTATACATGTCATGGCGGTCTTATCGAATATGCATCACCTATAATTGTAGACGGGCAGATAGTCGGAGCATTTATAGGTGGACAGGTGCTTACTGAATCTCCTGATATACTTAAGTTTAAAGCTATTGCAGGAGAGATTGGGATAGATCCTTTAAGATATATATATGCGGTTCAGAAAGTAAATATTGTTGACAGGGATACTATTGATAAGGCGGCACATTTTATTCATGTTATCTCAGGGGTTATCTCGGAGATGGCATATAGCAAATATAAGGCTATTCAGTCTGGCTATGAGATTAAGAAGGCAACACAGCTTAAATCAGATTTCCTTGCCAATATGAGCCATGAGATAAGAACGCCAATGAATGCTGTTATAGGTATGGCAGAGATGGCTCTAAGGGAGGAGCTTACTCCAACTGCAAGAGGATATATAAAACAGATTAAAAGTTCTGGAAAGGCACTTCTGGCCATTATAAATGATATCCTTGATTTTTCTAAGATAGAATCAGGCAAAATGGATATCCGTCCGGTTGAATATCATCCTTTGGACATTGTTGCGGACGTTGCCAATATTATAATGACAAGGATAGGCGACAAAGACATTGAGCTTGTAATAAAGGCACCTCCGGAGCTGCCAAAAGCACTTTTTGGGGATGATATAAGGATAAAACAGATAATAGTTAATCTGTCAAACAATGCAGTAAAGTTTACTAACAAGGGCGATGTTGTGCTTGCACTCGAATATGAAGACTGTGATGATGGAGAAAACATTGAGCTGATTGTTTCGGTTGAAGATACCGGAATGGGTATAAAGAAGCAGGACCTTGAAAAACTGTTTACTTCATTCCAACAGCTTGACAGCAAGCGCAACAGAAATATAGAGGGCACAGGTCTTGGTCTTGTGATATG
>JAFPDA010000063.1 GCA_017425575.1 Lachnospiraceae bacterium
AAGAGTATTTCCAAAAAGAGTAAGTGCTTTATCACCTGCAGCATGTCCCAGTGTATCGTTCATGTGTTTGAGCAGGTTCATATCAAGGCTTATTATTGCATAAGAGTTATTGGAACTTTTAAGTTCAAACATTTTTTCATCGCATTTACGGCGGTTTGCAAGCCCTGTGAGTTCATCTCTGTAAGCCATTTTTTCGAGAAGCTTTTTCTGAAATCTCTCCTCTATATTAGAGGAAAACTTTTTACAAGAGTCAAGAATCAGTGTAACAATTATAATTAGAGTGTATGTATTTATTGTGGTATTATATTTGTTATTGGAAAAACCTATAAAATATTTTGATATATTAAATTTTACAAGCTCAATTGTTGCAAGTGCAATCGCGATTGCAAATCCATATAAAACTGTTTTGTTAAAATTTTCTTTGTTATATATCAGTGTAATACAATATATTATCATGTATAATATAGTAATAGCTATAAGGATATGTTCTACAATAAGTAATGCAGGAAAATGTATAAGGTTTGTAAAATTGCCTATCATTGCAAATATAAAGAACAGACAATGACTGTCAAATATTATCTAGTATAGAATGCGTAACCAGGGTAAAGTGCGGCGTTTATTTATTACGTCAGCAAAATATCCGGTAAAAGGAATCATCATTGCATAAAATGAAGTGTATTCGAGATATGCTTTAAGTTCCAGACTATCAATGAAAAAGTATATGATATCATTAACGCAAAAAGACCATACCCCTATCGTAAGTGACAATGCAGTTATGCAGAAAATCTTTGTTGACAGGTTGGTGTTTATAAATATTATCAGAAAACTGAGAGGCATACCTATCAATCCCAGCATAATAAGAAAAAGGGTTATCATAAGATATATTCTTCCTGAGCGGAGATTATGGTTTGTTATAGTATTTCCATTTACTATTTTCATGGCGGGAACACTATTAAATGAGCGGTTTTCAGAAACAGTAAAAACTACCTTGAGTGTACTTATAGTGTAATAATTTGGAAGAGGTATAAAATTATAACCGGAACCTACCAGTTTATTCTCGTTATAAAGGTCTACTCCATAGGAATAAATTTTCATATCATTTATATAGACTTCCATAGCTGAGTGCAGTGAATAGCATTGAAGGACAGGATTCTGGATTAAATCTCTTACATTTAATTTGCGGGTAAGTACAAGTACATCGCCTTTGTTAAACATTGGAAATAAATGTTCACTTAAGGTTATATCTTCGTAAACCTCTCCGTTATATTCGGCCGTCCAGTTATCATCAATGGTACAATACTTATATGAGTCACTTGGAGCAGTAGAACGGTATAAAGGTATAATTATAAATAAAGTTATAGCTATAAAATTAAATATAAGAAACTTTTTTGATTGTAGAAAAGTAGCTTTCATAGTTATTCCTTTCTCGAGATTACTGCACACACCGATGTGTACAGTAATCTTTTAATCTCAAATTTCGAAGATTTCATCTGTTAAAGTGTATATAATTATAACACATTATTACTATGGATAAAATAAAATTATTTGTTATGGAAAAAAAAGAACCATTTTGTTAAAATGGTTCTTTTTTTCATTTAGTATAGAAGATTGGCAACAGATTGTCTTTCGATAAGCTCAACATCAACAATAACCTTATTCTTAGAAAGCTTTCCATTTATTTTATCTGTAAGCATTTCTACTGCAGTTATTGCTTTTTGTTCAATATTCTGACTTATTGTTGTGAGCTTGGGAAGACAGTATGTACAGAAAGGCATATTATCAAAACCTATAATAGAAAGCTGACTTGGCACGCGAAAACCAGAAAGCCTTGCTCCTTCCATTATTCCGATTGCACTATAATCAGAAGTAGTTACAATGCCGGTTATATTTTTATGATTGTTAGCTATATCATATCCTACTTTAAGTCCGTTTTCGTGACTTGGAGGAATCTGGAATAAAAATTCTTCTTTTACCAGGATACCATTTTCTTTAAGAGCTTCAGCATATCCGTTGAAACGTTCTGTCATCATTTCGCTGTGTTTAAAATCAGCCATAAATGCGATGTTTGTATGTCCCTGTCCTATAAGGTAACGTGTTGCAGTATAGATTCCCTTTTTGTTGTCGCAGGTTACAATCATTGTATCATCACGCTTGTTGCAGCTGTCCATAAATACTATAGGTATATTTATCTTTTCCATTATCTGATCAATATAGCAGTCAAAGTCAGGAAGAAGCATTATGGCACCGGCACTTGTCCAGGTCTGGAAAAGTGTGTCTAACTCCTCGAAAGTGTGAACAGATCTTATTATAGAATAAAAGCCGTGTTCACGGAGTCTCTGCTCAAGCATACCTATCATAGCACTGATATAAGGTGTGTAGAACATGTTTACTTCATTGTTTGACAGTGGAACTATAAGAAATATAAGATTTGAGTTCTTGGCGGCCAGTGTCTTGGCGTTCATATTTGGTGCATAATTATTTTTCTTAACTATCTCAGAAACTTTATCAATTGTATTCTGGGAAACACGGTTATAGTTTTTATTTATTACATTTGAAACGGTGGTTATACTTACCCCGGCCTCTTTTGCAATGTCTTTTAAAGTCATTTGATTCTCCTTTATTATATGTGGTATTACTGTTTATATATGTTGATAAAAGGCGATGCTTTTTCGTCGTTAATTGATTATAGGGTTCGCGAAGCGGTTCCTATAAGATTAAATAAAAAGCAATTGATTAGAATAATAAAACAACTTTTATGTAATACTATCAATATAAAATATGTATAACAATAAGTTAAAGGTTAAACTAATAAATATGACAATTACAAAACTACCATAAGTTAATCGTTAAACTGTAAATATTATATTGCATTCTTTGGGAAAAATCAAAAAAAAAATGAAAAAAAATAAAATTGTACAAAACTTATAAAAACAATAGGGTGAGTTTGTGGAAAAATACATAATACAAAAGTTTAAAGAAGGTATTGACATTTTGCTTGTAAGAGATTATAGTTTAATTAAGGTTTAACGATAAACCAATCAATCATAAAAATTCTGTTTACAAAAAGAAAGAGAGGATTAAGGTAATATGAAAAAGAAATTTTTAGCATTATCAATGGCAACAGTAATGTGCTTCTCACTTGCAGGCTGTGGAAGCTCAAATGAGAAAGCTGGCGGTGCAAGCAGTTCGGACAAGGCTTCAAGCGCTTCAAGTGCATCAAGCAGTTCTTCATCAGCAGCTTCAACAGAGGAAGAGGAAATCACATGCAAGATGCTTGTATGGTCACCATCAGAGGATCAGTCAAAAGATTATGATGAGTGGTTACAGACACAGTGTGAAGCATTTAATGCTGAACATCCAAACTGGAACATCACATTTGAGTACGGTGTTTGTGCTGAGGGTGATGCTGCAAAACTTATCACACAGGATCCTGATGCAGCAGCAGACGTATTCATGATGTCAAACGATCAGCTTACAAATCTCCTTCCTATAAATGCAGTTGCAAGAATCGGTGGAGATACAGAGAAAGAAGTTAAAGAAAATAACTCAGAGACAATGGTTTCATCACTTACAGTTGATGGTGCTCTTTACGGAATCCCATTTACATCAAACACATGGTTTATGTACTATGACAAGAGCGTATTCTCAGAGGATGATATAAAGAATCTTGATACTATGCTTGAGAAGGGTGTCGTTTCATTCCCACTTACAAACTCATGGTATCTTGCAAGTTTCTATGCTGGAAACGGATGTACATTCTTCGGTGATGGATATGATGCTTCAAAGGGTATTGACTTCAGCGGTCAGAAGGCTTCAGATGTAACAGAATACCTTATCGACTTAAAGGACAACAAGAACTTCAAGATTGACGTTGATGGTTCTGGTATCGCTGGTATCCGTGATGGTTCTATAAAGGCTATGTTCTCAGGTTCATGGGATTATGCAGAAGTTAAGAAAGCTCTTGGAGATAACATGGGTGTTGCTCAGCTTCCTAAGTATACATTAAACGGTGAAGAGAAACAGATGTATTCATTTGCCGGTTCAAAGGCAATGGCAGTAAGCTCAAAGACAGAGTATCCACAGGTAGCTGTTGCTCTTGCAAGATATCTTGCAAGCGAAAGTGCTCAGAAATCGCACTATGATATAAGAAACATAATTCCTTGTAATACAAAACTTCTTGAGAATGAGGTATTCCAGTCAGATGAACTTGTTCAGGCTCAGAATAACACTGTAGCAAATACTTCTATTATTCAGCCATTCATCACAGAGATGGGTAACTACTGGACACCAACAGATAACTTCGGAAAATCTCTTAGAAATAATGAGATTACACATGACAATGCTGCAGATATGACAGAAAAATGGAACAAAGACATGAATACATCAGCAGTAAACTAGTTAATGTAGATTTATAGTAGATATTTATTTATGAAAATTTGGGAGGAAGTTGTGCTTAAATATATGCAAAAAGGTACACTCCCTCCCGTTTTTAACCATTATACAAACTATTATAAGAAAATGGAGGCACATTGATATGGCAAATTTATTTAAGAAACATGTTAATGAGTTCCCATCACCTTATACAGTAAAAAATGCAGTAAAAGAAGGTAGCATTGTCACAAAATTGTCCATGCTTATTCTTGGCTTAGGCAATATTGCCAACAAGCAGATAATCAAAGGTCTTATCTACTTAGCCCTGGAGGTTTCTTTCATTGCATTTATGGTGATGAGCGGAGCTCACAATATCTCTATGCTTGGATCACTTGGTGATAAAGCTGCAGAAGAGGTATGGAATGAGGCAAAAGGAATATATGAGTATTCAGCAGGTGACGATTCACTTCTTATACTTTTGTATGGTATTGCATCATTATTTGTAGCTGTAGGATTTGTTCTTATATGGGTATCAGCTGTAAGAAGTGCATACAAGGCTGATTATCTTAAGAAAAATGGTAAACATATAAACAGTTTTGCTGATGATATCAAGGATTTGTTTGATAAAAATCTTCACAAAACACTTATGACTTTACCAATGCTTGGTATCCTTGCTCTTAGCATTCTTCCATTGATATTCATGATTTCAATGGCATTTACAAACTACAGTAAAGATGGAGACCATCTCGTTCTCTTTGATTGGGTTGGGCTTAAAAACTTTGCTAAAGTTTTGAATTTCTCAGATTCACTTGGACAGAGTTTCTGGAGCGTACTTGGATGGACACTTGTATGGGCGGTTTTTGCAACAGGTCTTAACTACATATTAGGTATGATCCTTGCAATTGTCATCAACAGAAAAGGAACAAGACTTAAATCTTTCTGGAGATTTTGTTTTATCCTTTCAATAGCTGTACCACAGTTCGTATCGCTCCTTATTATGAGAACTATGCTCCAGCCATCAGGTGCTGTAAATGTACTTTTACAGAATATGGGCTTGATATCTCAGCCACTGCCATTCTTTACAGATCCAACATGGGCAAGAGTGACAGTTATTGTTATCAACCTCTGGGTAGGTGTTCCTTATACTATGCTTCAGGTTACAGGTATTCTTCAGAATATTCCTGCAGAACTTTATGAGGCAGCAAAAGTTGACGGAGCTAATGCAGTAGTTACATTCTTTAAAATTACATTACCATATATGTTATTCGTAACTACACCATATCTTATCACTACATTTACCGGAAACGTAAACAACTTCAATGTAATCTATCTCTTATCAGGAGGAGATCCAACACCTGTAGGTTCAACAGCAGGTAAGACAGACCTTTTGGTTACATGGTTGTACAAGCTGACTATCGATCAGCAGTATTATAATATCGGTGCTGTAATCGGTATTCTTACTTTCATTGTTTTAGCTATTGTATCATTAGTAACTTACCGCAATACCGGTTCGTACAAGAATGAGGAGGGATTCCAATAATGAATGAGAAAAAAGCCCTGCGTTCTATGAAGAGAAAAAAATTTGTTACAAATAGTATTGTCCATGTATTGCTTAGTATTTTGGCAGTAATATGGGTATTCCCTATATTCTGGGTTGTTCTTACAAGCTTTAGAGCAGAAAAAGGATCTTATGTTTCCTCTTTCTTCCCTAAGTCATATACATTAGACAATTATAAGAGTCTGTTTACAAATACATCTGTATTGAACTTTCCAAAGATGTTTACAAACACACTTATAATCGCTATATTCAGTTGTCTTATTTCGACATTCTTTGTATTATCAGTATCTTACTGTATGTCAAGACTTCGTTTTAAGATGAGAAAGAAATATATGAATATGGCTATGATTTTAGGATTGTTCCCATCATTCATGTCAATGGTTGCTGTGTACTATATCCTTAAATCAATCGGTCTTTCAGAGGGTGCTATGATTCGTGTTGCATTGGTACTGGTATACTCCGGGGCTGCCGGTCTTCAGTTCTATATTGCAAAAGGATTCTTTGATACTATTCCAAAGGCACTTGACGAGGCAGCATATATTGATGGATGTACAAAATGGCAGGTATTTTCAAAAGTGACTATTCCTCTTAGTAAACCTATCATTGTATATACAGTACTTACATCATTTATGGGACCTTGGGTAGACTTTATATTTGCAAAGGTTATATGCCGTGCAAATGCAGATTATTACACTGTAGCTATCGGTCTTTGGAGAATGCTTGAGAGAGAGTATATTGATAAATGGTATACATGCTTCGCAGCAGGTGCGGTATGTATCTCAATACCTATCGCAATATTGTTTATCTTTATGCAGAGATTCTATACAGACGGACTTTCTGGTGCTGTTAAAGGTTAAAAAATATCTATTAAAATTGGAGGCGTTGTGCTGGCTTAAAAAGTGGTGCAACGCCTTTTTTGAAATAAATATACGGGAAAATGGGGGTAGATTTATGAGATTTATATACGGAAAAAATGACTGGAAAGATGCAGAGTCTGGGGAACAGACATGCTATCTTTTAACAAATGCGCTCGGAGGATTTTCTTCGCTTGCCATAAACGGTGCGTGTGCAAGAAATGATCATGGACTTTTTATTGCATCTTTAAAAGCACCTACAGAGAGATATCACATGGTAAGCAACATACATGAGAAAGTTATCATTGAGGATAAGGAATATGGATTTTCGAGCCAGAGATATGTAAATTGTACAAAAAACAGTTTTGGTGCCAGATATCTGCAGAGTTTTGAAATGGAATATCTGCCTCACTGGAGTTATATGGTTAGTGGTATAGACATTGATAAAACCATAGTTATGCTTCAGGATGTAAATACTGTGGCTGTGAAATATGAAATAGACTCGCCGAAAAACGCAACACTTGAGCTTACACCCTGGTTTCAGTTTGTTCAAAAGGGACATCTTTTGTCATTGGAGCAGAAAATTGAGATGGATGATAAAAAGATTTCTTCTAATGGTATAGATATGTATTATTACACAAATGCCAGAGTATCGTGTCTTGATGAAAATGTATATGAGAATGACAGATATTATGCGGCGGATGCGATTGACGGAAGAGATGCCTATGGCTGTGCAGTATCAAACCATAAACTTATATGTGATATTAAGGCTGGAAAGCAGGTTTATTATGTTGTATACAGTATATCTGAGATTATGGGTGAGAAGGTTGATGAAAGATGGGTAGATAGTGCGATTTGCAATGATATTGAGAGACAGCAGAGACTTGAGGAAACTTCAAAGATAGAGTCACCTGTGGGCAGAGTGCTTGCAAGAAGTGCTAATCAGTATCTTACCCTGAGAGAATCGACAAACAGTATGTCTATTATGGCAGGTTTTCCATTTTTTGCTGACTGGGGCAGAGATACGATGATTGCTATGATGGGATGTACTCTTGCAACGGAGCAGTACGGGATAGCGGCAGATGTACTCAGGACTTTTGCAAAATACTGCCGTCGTGGTATAATGCCAAATATGTTCCCGGAAGAAGACTGTGAGCCTATGTATAATACGGTAGATGCTTCACTTCTGTATATAGAGGCTGTTTATAAGTATTTTGAGCTGACAGGTGATATAGCACTTGTAAATGAACTTTGGCCCGTTATGAATGAGATTATAAGTTTCTATAAAAATGGAACAGATTATAACATTCATATGGATGAGGATGGCCTTATAATTGCAGGAGAGGAATTCTATCAGCTTACCTGGATGGATGTAAGGATTGGAAATTATCTTCCTACGCCTCGTCATGGGAAACCAGTAGAGATAAATGCATACTGGTATAATGCACTTCGCATAATGGCAGAACTTTCAGATAAGGTTGATAAAAATATAGAGAAAGTTATGAGTGCAGATGAGCTTTTGGAACTTTCAGATAAAGTAAAGGATTCGTTTATAGAGAAATTCTGGTGGCAGGAAAAGGGCTTCTTAAGGGATGTTATCTCAGAAGAAAACTATGAGACAAATAATCCTTCAGAGCAGATTCGCTGCAATCAGATATGGGCACTTACAATGTCTTATACAATGCTTGACAAGAAGCAGGCACAGGCTGTTATAGAGACAGTTTACAGAGAATTATATACACCTTTAGGTCTCAGGTCGCTAAGTCCTGAAGATTCACAGTATCATGCAGTATATGGTGGTTCACAGTATGAGAGAGACATGGCTTATCATCAGGGAACTGTGTGGATGTATCCGCTTGGTGCTTTTTATCTTGCATATCTCAGATGGAGTGATGACAGAAAAGAGGCAGTAAGATGGGTGAATAGTAAGCTTGTCTCAATGGAGGCGGCACTCAGGGAGGGCTGCATAGGTCATCTGGCAGAGATTTATGATGGTGATGTGCCGGACAGTTCAAAAGGATGTTTTGCACAGGCATGGAGTGTTGGCGAAATAGTAAGAGTTTATAAGGAATTGGAAAGATAAATGCCGTGGGTTATACTAGAAGTAGTGAAACAGAAAGGAAAGAGTTATGACTGAATTAGAGAAGAAGAAATTATTTGAATCTGAAAAGTTTGAAGCTGAATATACTTATACAGGCAGTGATCTGGGTGCTGTATATACTAAAGAGAGTACAACTTTTAAAGTATGGTCTCCTACAGCAGATAAAGTTATGCTTAAGTTATATCTTACGGGAAGTGATGAAGAGAAAACAGCTTCAGATGTTAAAATTGCAGACAAGTTTGAAAATGCTGCTGAACTTGAGATGGACAAAGCTGAAAATGGAGTATGGCAGATTAGTGTAGAGGGAAACCTTGAAGGTATTTATTATACTTATCTTGTTACTTCTGACGGGGAGACAAGAGAAACTTATGATATATATGCAAAATCAAGCGGAGTAAACGGCGAGCGCAGTATGGTTATAGATATGGATTCGAATTGTCCTGACGGATGGGATAAGGACTGCAAACCAGAGGATATTGAAAATCATCCGGTTATATATGAACTTCATGTGCGTGATTTTTCGGGACATCCTGACAGCGTTGTAAGACCTGAGTGGAAAGAAAAATACCTTGCATTTACAGAGCCTGAGGGAGGTCTTGAATATATTAAGAGTCTTGGTGTCACATATGTACATCTGCTTCCTGTACATGATATGGGTTCAATAGATGAGGCACATCCGGAAAAGAAACAGTATAACTGGGGTTATGATCCAATAAACTACAATGTTCCAGAGGGTTCGTATTCAACAAATCCTTTTGATGGTCATGTACGAGTTATGGAGTTCAGAGAGATGGTAAAGGCTTTCCATAAGGCTGGCTTAGGTGTGATTGTGGATGTTGTTTACAACCATACTTACAGCAAGGATTTTGGATTTGAAAAGACAGTGCCTGGATATTATTACAGACTTCATGAGGATGGCACAAACAGTGACGGCTCAGCTTGTGGAAATGATACAGCCAGTGAGAGAGTTATGTATAGAAAATATATGATAGAATCTGTGCTTCACTGGGCAAAGGATTATCACATTGACGGTTTCAGATTTGACCTTATGGGACTCCATGATGTCAAGACTATGAACATGATAAGAGAAAGCCTTGATGCTATTCCTGGTGGAAAAGATATAATAATGTATGGCGAGCCTTGGTCAGCAGCAGAGACAGCATTTAAAGAGAGTGCAGTTCCAGCCAATATGGACAATGTACATGAACTTGATGAGAAAATAGCAGTTTTTTGTGACAAGACAAGAAATGCAATAAAGGGAAGCGTATTTTATGATGACAGAAGAGGTTATGCCAGTGGAGTAGAAGAGGCAGAGGATGATGAGATAAAGCTTATGATACAGTGTGGTGTATGTGCATTTAGTAAAGAGGGCTATATGCATGATACCTTCAGACCAAAATCTCCGTCACAGATTATAAATTATAATTCTGCACATGATGACCTTACATTGTGGGACAAATTCCTTATCTCGACTAAAGAAGATATTGACTACGATGAGAAATATGAGGATACTCTTCAGATGAACAAACTGGCAGCAGGTATAATTATGACAACAATGGGAACTCCGTTTATGCAGGCTGGTGAGGAATTTGCAAGAACAAAATATGGTGAGCATAACAGTTTTATAAGCCCTATAGAGCTTAACTGGCTTGACTGGAAGAGAGAAAAAGCATTTGAGGAGCTTGTTGATTACTATAAATTTATGATAGGTCTTAGAAGATATCTCCCGGTAGTTGAGGTGAGAAATAAGAAGGCTACTGAAAACGTATCTTTTATTGACAGAGAAGATTCAGTTATTGGATTTACACTTGAGGCCACAGCAGAGGATAAAAAATTATCAGATAAGAAGTGGAAGAGAGCAGCAGTATTTTATAATCCATATGAGGAAGAAAAAGAGATTGAACTTCCGGAAGGTAACTGGAAGATTATATCAGATGGTCATGACATAATGGATTATACTGGAAAAGATAATGTATCCGGAGACAGCATACTGTTAAAGACAAGAAGTGTAACTGTGTTGGCTGAGTGCAAGTGATAAAGTGACAATTCAGCCTAATATTTTGGTTAAAGTAAATAGCATAAAAATAAAAAATATCTCCGTAAGGACTGTCGCAAAGCGTGTCCTCGAGGAGATATTTTTATTATTATGAGTTATGTCATACTAAGATAGCTGAATATTTATTCCCCCGGATGGCTTGATATTACCTTGCCTGTATTCCAGAGTTCTGCGGCACGTTTTGCAGCAGATAATTTTTCGCCTTCTGATTTAAAATCAATATTTACAGAATGACTTCCACAGTCTAAGCACATTACATAAAATGAACTTTTACATTCCTCTTCAAGTAATCCTGCACCACCACAGATTGGACAATCCTGTAATTCTATCTGTTCGTATATATCCATTATAAAATCCTCCTGTCTCTCGTAATTTCTACTATATAATATATCATATATTACAAATTAACAAGAAGCATATTTTTGCACGTATTACATGAAAACAAATAATATAGGAACCGCTTCGCGAACCCTATAATCAATAGACGGCGATAAATCATCGCCTTCTATCTGAATTCAAAGGATCTTCTGATTTTTGGAATTGTTTTTGCAATGGATGTATATGCTTTTGCAACATCTTCATCCTCTGTGTTAAATTCAACATCGGTAGCCTGATACATATAGTAGTAAAGACCGTCCTTTTTGCCAAGAAGTTTAAGGTTATCAGCTACAAAGTCATAGTTTTTATCATCAACAACGCCGATACAGAATACGACACCGCCATATTTTTTATTGGTGTTTTCCACAAATGAATAGAAACGGTTTTTACCATTTTTTGCTGATTTTACTGTGAAATCAGCCTTCTTCCACTGTTTTGGAAGTGTGATTTCAAAGTCATTGCAGTAGGCAGTGATGTCATTTCCGTTATATCTGAGCTGCATTGTTGTTTTTGGTACATCGGTTTTAGTAAAGTTTATAATTTTGCCTGCATATGTATTGCCACTGATATAATAATCCTTTTGAGCTTCATCGTAAGTTAATTCTTTGCGTGAAATAACCTTCTGTTTTCCGTTCTGGAGAAGAATTTTCTGGGAATTGAAATTTTTATAATCAGGTTCCATTCCAAATCCTTCTATATAATCAATATAACCCTTATTTCCATTAACTGTCATTTTTGCTGACCAGTGATGGCTTGAATAGAGGAGATATTTTCCTTTATAGCATAATGGATAAGAAGTACTGTTACTTGCAATGTCACCAATATAAACTACTTTGCCATTGACATAGTTATATACTGAAGCATGTGTTGATACAAGTTTATCATCATCTTTGTAAGCACTGTCAGATACAAGAAGTACAGGATACTTACTCTGTGATAAAGTTACGGTAGCAGAGTAAATACCGTCTGGATAACCAGATTGTTTCTTTAATGCTGATATTTTCTTTTCATATGCTTTGAGTGCATCAGAGGCAGTGGTTTTAGCTGATGCCTGTGTTCCCGTTAACAGTAACATTAGTGCAAGAATTACACTAAATAATTTGATTGTTTTTTTCATAAAACAAATCCCCCTTCGATTTTTGTATTTTTCTGAAAAATCCGTTTTAATTGCAAACCAGACTTTCATTTGACAAACAAGAGAATAGCACCATTATTTTACAGAAATATACTAATATTATTTCAATTAGATTAACTTTTGATAAAAAATTGTAACTATAATGACAGTTTTGTTGTTTTGTGGTATAAATAGGAAATAAATTTATAATACTAATAAGCAGGAGGTAGGAATATGCCAGGATACTATGGATATTATTATGATCCAACTTATATACTTGTTGTAATCGGTGCAGTGTTAAGTTTATTTGCATCGTGGAGAGTGAATGCGACATTTAACAGGTACAGCAGGGTTGGAAACAGGAGTGGAAGAAGAGCTGAGGAGATAGCACAGTTTATGTTAAATGATGCAGGAATATATGATGTCAGAATAGAGCGTGTAAGTGGAAATCTGACAGACCATTATTCACCAAACGAAAAGGTGCTTAGGTTGTCAGATTCAGTATATGGCTCTACTTCTGTTGCCGCACTTGGAGTTGCCGCACATGAAACTGGGCATGCAATACAGCATAATCGTGGCTACGTGCCTGTAAAGATTCGTTCAGCCATAGTTCCTGTTGTAAATATAGGCTCAACTCTTTCATGGCCTATTATACTAGCCGGTCTTATTTTTAGTGCACCGTTGCTTTTGAGAGCGGGAATAATACTTTTTTCTCTTGTGGTAATATTCCAGTTAGTTACACTTCCGGTAGAATTTGATGCCTCAGGGAGAGCAATAAAGATACTCAGGGACAGAAATCTTTTGTATCCGGATGAGGTATCGGGAGCTAAAAGTGTTCTCTGGGCGGCTGCAATGACATATGTTGCGGCTATGATATCTGCTGTGCTTCAGCTTTTAAGACTGGTACTCATATTTGGAAGAAGAAATGACGATTAAACTTTACTTTTTCTCTATCCAGTATGGAGTTGAGTATGCATAGTTGCCATATTCAATGCTTATGTCGTATCTGCCGGCAGGAAGTGTATCAAGTGATACCGCATGGAAATACGAATGCTGTTTAAAAATCTTTGTAAGCTGTTTTGTGTCAGTGAAAGTCTGTTTATATGTGTCTTCAGGACCTGATAGATAAACATTTTTTAATTCATGGTCTTTGGCAAATATCTCAAGGATATTTCCGACAAGTTTAAACTGAACTTTTGTAACTGTATCATCGGAGTCAAGCACCTGTTCATATATGGCAGGTGCGTTTTTTATTTTATCAGGAAGGATGCGAATGTTTATAAGGTTTGATAAACTGCCACGAATATAGTTGTTTTCCATACTGGTAAATTTTGAATTTATGTCAGGCATATTTTTTTCCAGCTCAAAATCAATAAATTTAGCACAGAAGAAATCATTTTTGGCATAAATCTGAGTTATAAGCTCGTTTGTGTCAATGTCAAAACCTGTTATACATGAACGGTAAGGGGCATAAGATTTTTCAAGGTTTGCGCTCATACCATATATTATATCAGTATCATGCTCAAAATCAGCATCAATATTTGACCTTGTGGCTGACATAGGAACATCAAGGCTGTGTGTCATTTTTACAGTCATTGTATTTTCATCTATCTCAAAAATTTTGACACTTGAGTTTTCTGATGCATCAAAGTAGTCAACGGGTCTTCTGTTGGCTGTATGATTGTCAAAAAGTGCAAGAGTTATTATTTTTTTGTCTGTGGTATTTTCTCTTTTGATAATTTTTACACCATGCTGCTGAAAGAACCATTTGATATCTGTATCAGGAGTAAGAACTTTATTACGCTGCAAGGTATTTTTATAAAAATCAGGATTTGCAAGCAGCCAGATAATCTGTTTTGAGGTCATATCTATTTTGGCTATGGTGTGAATATTTCTAAAAGAGACAATTACACAGTCTTCATCTTCAATATATTCAAATGCGTTTACATGTGCCCAGTCGTATCTTGTTATATATGTTTCATCAAAAATATCATTTACATTGATGGAGCGTATAGTGTTACCTGAAAGATAATCAATCTCAGATATAACGTTTTCCATATAAGTGTCGTGTATAGAGCTTGATGCCATAATAAGATTTTTATTGGATTTGGATATACACCAGTGATGATAACCTTCAGGATGGCAGTAAGTATGGTAAACTCTTCCAAGAAAATCAATCTCATTTGCAATTACAGAGTGTGCATTTCCATAATTGGGCCTTCTTATATTTTTTAATGGGGCAAGCAGATGACCATTGCCTAAAAGGTGGAGACCATATGGATGTATCTGTGATGTGAGATACCAGCGGATATTTCCGGCTTCGTCAAACGCATAGTTTGCTCCGCTGTATCCGCCTGTTGCAAATATAAAGCTTTTGTTGAAAGGCTGTTCCTTTTTTCTTATATCTATGCTGTGTGCAAGTTTCCTTGGTGCAGGTGCTGTTTTTATTTTAATTGTCTTTTGTGAGATTACATTTTTGTTTTCGTCCAAAAGTTCAAGCAGAATATTATTTATACATCCATCAAACAAACCAAGTACAGGAATGGCATGTTCGGTTTCAGGGGTATCTATACAGGAAGTATAGTCTCTGGCTTCACGCATTCCCTTTATGGTATATCTTATACAGGCTTTTTCTTCTGTATTAAAGATTATAAGGGCAGAGAGTGGAGAACATGAAAAAGGATTTATTATTACAAGTGGATTTTTAAAGGAATAAATTTTGTCTGAGAGAAGTTTTTTAATATATCTGTCCCGTCTCTCACATATTTCTGCCTGGGAACTTTTATGAGAAGAAATATTTGTGTCAAAATCCATTGTAAGTTCAGGCTCCATGCAGGACTCAGCCTGGGTTTTAAGCCAGTTGTCATTTCTTATCTCCGCATGAAATAATATTTTCTTTGTGAAAAGTTTTAGTGAATTTATATACTTCATTGTTTTACTCCTTGCCATTTGTTTGACTTAATAAAGAAATAGTGTATATTTATTATATTTATAGTTTCTTGAAAAAAACTTGAAAAAATACAGGAAAATAGTTCAATTTTATGTCAGATACGAGGAGAAAAAATATGTTAAAAGTGCTTATTGTTGAGGATTCGTGTAGTCTTGCGGATACTCTTAAGATAATTTTGGAAAAAGAAAATTATTATGTAGACGTGGTTTATAATGGGAAGAAGGGGTATGAATATGCTGCTTCAGGCATGTATGATATAGTGCTGCTTGACCTTATGCTGCCTGAATTAAATGGTTATCAGATTTTGAAAAAACTCAGAATAAAAAATATAGATATTCCGGTAATTATAATTTCAGCCAAGAGTGAACTTGATGATAAGGTAGATGCGTTTCAGTTTGGTGCAGACGATTATCTCATAAAACCATTTGAAATAAAGGAACTTATTATGAGGATAGAGGCTGTTGCAAGACGTGGAAACAGCACTAATACCATTACTCTTGAATGTGGAAATCTTAAGTTTGACCACAATACGTGTGAGATGATAAATAAGGAGAATGATAAGAGTGTCAAAATATCAGGAAAAGAACTTCAGTTATTTGAATATTTTATCTAAATTAAGCAGAATACCACCACCTCAACATTTACAATGTAGGTGGGGGATGAATGCGTTTTTGTGTAAGTTTTTAGATATATTTTACTCGAACACTTTTTCTTTTGGTAAAATATATGATATAATAAATACATAGAGAACATCTCTAAATCTACAGAAAGGAGAGAACGCTATGTATCTTACAGTAAAACAACAGGTAAAACATCTGTCTAAGGAAGATTATAAATCTATCAGGGAATTATGCCATATAGCAAAGAACCTTGCTAATCAGGCTATATATAATGTCAGACAGTATTACTTTACTGAAGGAGAGTTCCT
>JAFPDA010000064.1 GCA_017425575.1 Lachnospiraceae bacterium
AAAGCCTATAAAAGTGGTTGCAAATCTTCCATATTATATAACAACCCCTATCATAATGGGGCTTTTTGAAAGTCATGTGCCTCTTGAGAGTATAACAGTAATGGTTCAGAAAGAGGTTGCTGACAGGATGCAGGCAGTTCCGGGAACAAAGGATTATGGAGCACTTTCGCTGGCGGTTCAGTTTTATTCAAAAGCTGAGATAGTTGCCAATGTACCACCGAACTGTTTTATGCCAAGACCAAATGTTGGTTCAGCGGTTATAAGACTTACCTGTCATAAGGACAGACCTGTGGAAGTAAAGGATGAGGCGTTTATGTTCAGGCTCATAAGGGCATCCTTTAACCAGAGAAGAAAGACTTTACAGAATGGACTTTCAAATGACAGAAGCCTTAATCTGTCAAAAGAGCAGATAGCAGCAGCGATAGAAAAGCTTGGACTTTCTCCTACTGTAAGAGGTGAGACTCTGTCGCTTGAGCAGTTTGCAGAACTAAGTAATATATTAGGGTAATTTGGAGGGGAGACGGGAATTTGAAATTCTTGTCTCCTTTTTTGATTGAATTTGTGTTCATCTGGCAGAAAATCAAGTGCAGGAGAGATTCTGAGAGGACATTAATTCGGAAATGGGGGAATATGATGAATATAGGAGACAGAATTGAAAGCTTACGCATACGCATGAGAGAAGAAAATGTGGATATGTATTTTATACCTACAAATGACTATCACAGCTCAGAGTATGTTGGTGATTATTTTAAATGCAGGGAATATATTTCAGGATTTACGGGCTCAGCGGGAACTGTTATAGTGACTATGGCTGAGGCAGGGCTCTGGACTGACGGAAGATATTTTCTGCAGGCTGAGGAGCAGCTTAAAGGGACAGATATAATACTGCATCGCAGTGGTGAGGAAGATGTCTTAAAACCTTCTGAGTATATAGAGAAAAATATTGAAAACGGTCAGGTTGTTGGATTTGATGGAAGAACTGTCACGGCAAAGTGGGCAGAGGAGCTTAAAGAAAAGCTTGATAAAAAAGGTGCTGACTTAAGAGGTGACCTTGACCTTGTCGGAGATATATGGGCAGACAGACCACAGCTAAAGTCAGAGAAAGTATGGCTGCTTGACGAAAAGTATGCAGGAGAGTCAAGGGACAGCAAGATAGAGAGACTTAGAGAATATATGGATGAAAAAAAGGCTGACTATCATATAATCACATCTCTTGATGATATAGCATGGCTTCTGAATATAAGAGGAAATGATATACACTGTAATCCGGTGGTTATGTCATATCTTGTGGTATCGCAGACTGAAATAATTTTATTTGCTGATGAGACAGCTTTTCCAGAGCAGGTAAAAGAAGAACTTTCAAAATCAGGTGTTATCTATAAGCCATATAATGAGATATATAGTTATGTTAAAGATATCAAGCCTTTAGAGAGGATAATGCTTGATAAAAATGTAGTGAATTATGCGATAGTAGAAAATATCTGTAAAGAGGCAGTTATTGATGAGCAGGTAAATCCTACAATACTCTGGAAGGCAAAGAAGAACCAGACGGAAGTTGAAAATGAGAAAAAGGCACACATAACAGATGGTGTCGCTGTCACAAAGTTCATATACTGGCTTAAGAAAAATATGGGCAAAATCCGTATGACAGAGTTAAGTGTCACAGAGAAGCTTGAGAGCATAAGGAGTACGGGTGAAAATTATATTGGACCAAGCTTTGATACTATTGCAGGCTTTGCAGAGCATGGTGCAATAGTGCATTATTCTGCGACAGAGGAGACGGATAAGGAGATAATGCCTGACGGTCTTTTGCTTGTAGACACAGGAGGTCATTATCTTGAGGGAACTACGGATATAACAAGAACTATTCTGATTGGTGAAAATCCTACAGACGAGCAGAAGAAGTTTTATACAGCGGTCTTAAAAGGTAATCTTAATCTCTGTGCTGCTAAATTTAAATCAGGCTGCTCTGGAGTTGCGCTTGACTATCTGGCAAGAAAACCGCTCTGGGATATGGGATGTGATTTTAATCACGGCACAGGTCATGGGGTTGGATATCTTTTAAATGTGCATGAGTCACCGAATGCATTCAGGTACA
>JAFPDA010000008.1 GCA_017425575.1 Lachnospiraceae bacterium
AAGAAATTTTCACCAAAACACAGTGGTCTTCCGACCATAAAACCTTTTAAATTTTCAAACCAGCCTGCACTTTTAAGCTGCCACAAAGCTCTCCTTATACCCATGACATTTAAATCACATGCCTCAAAGAACCATATTATTCCGTCTTCTTTATATTTATTATTAAATTCCCTGACTTTATCGTATCTTGTACCCACGAGATTTGAGAGACAGTCAAGGCATCCACCTATAAGCCTTCCCTCCATGGACACTTCGTCACCACAGTTAAAACTTTTTAAGATTCTTGGTTCTGTGAGATTATAGGGTTCTAATGGGTTTTCCTCTGTCTTCAGCGACTCTTTCTCCCATTTGTCATATCCGTTTACAGTGCTTTTCTTACCAATGAGTATCTTAAAAGCATCCTCTACAGACTGATGCCATTCTCTCATGCCAAACGCAGGTGCACACGGCGCATAAATGGCTGCAGTATCACACAATACAGGCAACAGAAATGTCATGTTTGTGTTATCTGAAAAGCCCATATACCATATAGGTTTTGCTTTGTTTATACTGTCAAAATCAACAAAATCAAGTGTTTCACACATAAGCTCACCACCACCGCATGAAATTATAACATCAGCTTTGCTGTTTATAATAAAATCATTAAGTTCATCCCCACATTTTTCAGGAGTGTTACTTATTCCTATACCTGAACCTTCATAGCAGTTCGGCCCAACCACCATCTTATAACCCATCTGTGTAAATTTCTTCTGTGCATTGTCAAATGCACTTTTATATGGCTCAATATTGCATCCAAATGACGGAGCAACAAAACCTATCGAACCATTTTCCTTTAAAAACTCTGGTATTCTCATATTTCCTCCAACGCTTTTTCAAGTGTACATATACGCTCTTCAAACTGCCCATAAAAATCATCTTTAGCATAAGGTCTTACAAACATCACCTGCAGTACAGCCATATTTATCTGCTTTATCAGTGCCTCATCATTTTTACTCTCAACAATGCCCTGCACATACCTAATAAATGAATGCCATTTTATAATGTAGCTTTCATTCTTTTTAACATCAGCTATATCTATCCATTTTCTGACCTTAACTTTTGTCTTATTTGGCTTAACACACTCATCAACCTGAAGAAAATAGTCAAAGCCTGTGTCATTGTAAATTCTTCCAAGTGGAAAAAGACGGCATATACCAGGTCTGAAAGAATGAATACTGCATCTTCCCTCTTTATTAAGGAAACTGCATTTCTCTCCATCTCCCGAAAGTTTCAGATTTGGAAGTATCATTCCATCCACAACATTAAGCTCAAGCTTATCCTCAAGCAGCTCCTGAAAGCTCACTGATAGATTGGTAGTAAGATTATATATATCAAGCGGGTCAAGTTTTATGGAATCTCCCATACCCTGACAGCATTTGGAACATCCCTCACAGTCATTACATCCAACCTTAACCATGTCATTAAGTCCATATAATTTTCCATCAGAAATCTCATTTATATCAACATTTCTCTGCAATTTTTTTCTCTCTTTCCACAATTTTTCAGCCCAAATGCCATTTTTTAAACATTGCAATCTCTGCCGCATAGCCATCATCATCATTAGGTGTCTCAAGAATAAAAGGTTTACCCTGTAATGCAGGATGCAAGGCAACTCTTTTCATTGCCTCAAGCCCTATCTTGCCCTGACCAATCTTCTCATGTCTGTCCTTATGTGCACCACAGTCATTCATGCTGTCATTAAAATGTACCGCACACAGTCTGTCAAGACCGATAACCCTGTCAAACTCGTCAAGAACACCATCCAGATTATTTACAATATCATAACCGCCATCCCAGACATGACATGTATCAAAGCATACTCCAAGCTTTTCATTAAGCTCAACCCTGTCTATTATCTCTCTCAATTCCTCAAAAGACCTTCCAACCTCACTGCCTTTTCCTGCCATTGTCTCAAGAAGAACTGTGGTTGACTGATTCTCATCAAGAATGTCATTGAGTGCCTCCACGATAAGCTCTATTCCTTTTTCAACACCCTGTCCGACATGTGAGCCCGGATGAAAATTATAATAATTTCCAGGGGTATACTCCATCCTTCTCATATCATCCCTGACCATCTCTCTTGAAAAGGCTCTTATATCTTCTTTGGCTGCACACAAATTCATGGTATAAGGTGCATGTGCCACCAGTTTTCCAAGTTTATATTCCTCAGACAACTGCAAAAACTTCTCAATATCCTTCTCATCAATATCCTTTGCCTTTCCACCTCTCGGATTTCTGGTAAAAAATGCAAATGTATTGCCACCAAGCTTCTCTTCCATCTTCGCCATCGCGGCATATCCCTTAGATGACGACAAATGATTACCTATATAAAAATCGCTCATACTAGTCCATCCCTTCTAAAAAATATATTTTACAAGCTCACAATTCTTTATGGAATGTGACGCAAATTCCTCATTGCTAAGGTCACAAAAATAAGAATGTATTATTCTTGCAATTCCATTGTGGGCAACTATAAGATATGTCTTGTCTTTATCCTCCTTAAGCTCGTCAATCAGATTATAAACTCTCTGAGCCACACGAAGCATTGTCTCGCCACCTTCAAAGCTGTCCACAAAATTTCTCTTTGCCGCAAGAAACTCATCAGATCTTCTTCCACCACCTTCATATTTTCCAAAATTCTGTTCTCTTATTCTCTCATCTGTATGCATTGGTATCCCTGTTATCTCAGATATATAAGAAGCTGTATCTTTTGCTCTGACAAGTGGTGAAGCCACTATCTCATCAATCTTTATTGTACAGTCATCATTTATAATATTTCCAAGCTCTATTGCCTGCTGTCTGCCAAAATCGGTAAGTTCTATATCTGTTGCTCCGCACACCTTATCCGCAACATTCCACACTGTCTGTCCATGTCTTGTAATATATAAATATCCCATATGTCACACACCTCCATTATTAAAAATAAACTGAAACCATTCTACCATAAGAATAACAGTTCAGCCATATTTTTTTGTGATAGAATTTGAGACTGAACTGTTAGTGTTACAGTTCAGCCGGAGATTATGACATAACGCATAAAAACAAAAATATCTCTGTGAGCCCAAGCGAAAGCATGTCCCCACGGAGATATTTTTATGCGTTTTTTATTAATTACTTTATTTCAATTTAAATCTGTTTGCCACATCATTGAGATTTCCAGATATTACACCCTGATTTTCAGCCATCTCTGAAACGTCATCAACTACTACTCCGACTTCTTCAACCACAGCCATAATATCACTTCCTGTCTGCGCTGTCTCCTGTGCTGATTCTGCAACACTCTGAATTGCAAGAGTTACCTCCTGCATAATCTCTCTTATACTTGAAGACATATCAGAAATCTTCTGTGAAGATGCTTCTATTATCTCTGCATCTTTGCCATACTGCTCACCAACTTTTACAAATTTATCGTAATCTGGTGTAACTGTATCTCTTACAAATCCAAGTATTCCCTCTGTATCTTTTGTAAGCCCAAAGAAAGCATCCTTAACATTACTTATAGTTTTCTGGATTTCAGTTACAGCATTTGATGTCTCTGTCGCAAGCTTACCAATCTCACCTGCCACCACAGCAAAACCTTTTCCTGCTTCACCTGCTCTTGCTGCCTCAATAGATGCATTAAGAGAAAGAAGATTTATCTCTTCTGCAATAGCGGAAATAACATCTGCAAGTGCTCCAATATTTTCTACAACCTTAGCATTTTCCATAGAAATTGCAAGCTGGTTCTCAAAATGCTCTGCAAGTTCACTTGCCTTAGCAAAAGACTCTTCACTTGATTTTCTTATATTTTCCGCTCTTTTCTTAATCTCTTTTACAAGATCCATATTCTGCATAGTTTCATTATTAAGAATAGCTACATTTGCATTTACTTCCTCTGTTGATGCATTCACCTCCTGTGTAGATGAACTTGATATCATCATAGCCTCATTTATATTATGCATGTATTCTTTTATGTTGTTAAATTCTTTTGTCATCTTCTCAGCAGCATCCTGAAGTGTCTGGCTTGAAGACTCAATTTCTTCAGCATGACCTGATATACTTGAAATAATCTGTCTATTGCTGCTGTACATGTCATTGAGAGACTCTCCCATCAGGCCAAGTTCATCCCTTCTTGTAATTTTAATCTCATCTATCGTAAAATTACCTTCAGATAACTCTGTTGCAAAAGTTTTTACATTAGCAACTCTCTTAGTTATTACTCTTACTTGAATATAAATAGCACCAATACTTGCAATTATAGCAATTACACATACAACAACAAGCTGACTGATAAGCTTTTTAACAGGTCCGCTAATCTCATCCTCAGGCATTGAAATAGCAAACTTCCAGTTTACACCAGGAATATTTATAAAGTAGAGCCTGTAATTGCTTTTCCCCTTACTGTAACTGTCTGTACCCTTATCTTTTGATAAAATTCTCTCTCCGGCTTTTGCAAGAGAAGCATTTTCATCATTTAATATATTCGTCTCTGATGCTATCTTTTCTTTTTCAACTCCACCTAAATAAACACCATCGCTATCAAGAAGGAAAGCTGAACCGTTATTTCCTATCTTAATACTGTTAACCTTCTCCGAAATAACATCAATGGAAGTATCAACCGTTATACAGCCAATAAATTCACCATTTGAATTTACAGGAACTGAACATGTGCTCATAATGCAGTTTAATGTCTCGTCATAATACGGATCTGTAACATATGTCTCTTTACTATTTTTTGCAGTTCTATAATAGTCCTTTGAAAAATAGTCATACCTCATATCACCATATTCATATGTAATTGTAATTTCCTCTCCATTTCTGTAAGCATATGGACCCATATACATCTTTTTGTTGTCAAACTTATAAGGCTCAAACCACATACCGCATCCCATTATAGACTCATTTGAACGTACAATCTCTGCAAGCATTTTCTCATACATTTTTATATCCGCTGTAGTATATGTAGATGCAACACTTGTTCCTATACACTTGCCTGTAGCCTCCATCTCATCAATAAAAGCAGATATATCTCCCTGCTGTGCTTCAATCTCAGACAGCATATGTTCAGAAATCTGTTTATTGATAGTTGTTTTACTTGAAGTACTGCTTATTACCGTAAGCACTATCATCGCAATCAAAATAACAGGTAAAATCGCAACAAGCATCCTTGCTTTAAGGCTTTTTACTTTCATATTTTTTTCTTTCCGGACTTTTACTTTTTTGCTCTTTTCTTTCTTATTTTTTACTTTCTTGCTTTTTTCTTTCATAACTTATCCTCCCTTTATAAATACATTTTTATATACACAAACCTCATAATAATATTATATCTGCTTATGAAACTTTTTGCAAGTAAGCCATAAAATATTTTAACTTTTCCTAAATGTGCAGAGGGGATTTAATTATAAAGTAAAAATCCCCTGTTTCACAGTAAACTGCAAAACAGGGGTATTTGAGGGATTTCTATTTTTAAGAGATGTTTTGTTAGTATTTTGATTATAAATTTGTCAGTACATTATCTGTTTATCTATTATTTAAGTTTCCAGATATCGTTGTTATACTCAGCGATTGTTCTGTCTGATGAGAAGAATCCTGCCTTAGCTGTATTTACAAGCATCATCTTAGCCCATGCCATTCTGTCTGTGTAAGCAGCCATCATCTTCTCTTTAACATCGATGTACTCCTTGATATCAAGAAGTGTCATAAACCAGTCTTTATTGATAAGTTCTTTGTAAAGACGACCAAGATTTGTTGGATCACCAATCTGCATAAGTTCAGGGCTTATGATAAAGTCAACAAGACTCTTGATAACTTCGTCATCATCATAGAATTTTCTTGATACATAACCACTTGTCTCATAAAGTTTGATAACTTCATCACTTGACTTACCAAAGATGAAAATGTTGTCTTTTCCAACAAGGTCATGAATCTCAACGTTAGCACCATCCATTGTACCAAGTGTAACAGCACCGTTAAGCATGAACTTCATGTTACCTGTACCAGAAGCCTCTTTAGATGCAAGAGAAATCTGCTCTGAAATGTCACATGCAGGTATAAGCTTAGATGCCTTTGTAACATTGTAGTTCTCAACCATTACAACCTTAAGGTATGGATTTACCTGTGGATCATTCTCAATAAGCTGCTGCATGCAGAGAATTAAGTGAATGATATCTTTTGCAAGGATATATGCCGGAGCTGCCTTTGCACCAAAAATCATTGTGATTGGCTTCTCAGGAAGTCTTCCTGCCTTAATCTCTTTATATTTGTAGATAAGGTAAAGTGCATTCATCTGCTGACGTTTGTACTCGTGAAGTCTCTTAATCTGAATGTCAAAGATAGAGTCATCTGCAATATCAACGTTCTGTGTATCTTTGAGGTATTTCTTTAAGATTTTCTTATTCTCATCTTTTATAGAGAGCATCTTCTTAAGTACATCCTCATTATCCTGGAATTTAAGAAGATTCTCAAGCTCTGTTGCATCCTTTTTCCAGCCATCTCCGATAAGCTCTGTAATATAGTCAGAAAGCATAGGATTACAGTGCATAAGCCAGCGACGGAATGTGATACCATTTGTCTTATTGTTGAACTTGTCTGGATAAATATCATAGAAAGGCTTTAACTCAGACTCTTTAAGAATATCTGTATGAAGTGCAGCAACACCGTTTACACTGAAACCATAGTGAATATCCATATGAGCCATGTGTACTCTGTTCTCACCATCAATGATAACTACTCTTGAATCTGAATACTTAGCCTTAACCTTCTCATCAAGTTTTCTGATGATTGGCATAAGCTGTGGAACAACTTCCTCAAGATAAGAGATAGGCCACTTCTCAAGAGCTTCTGCAAGAATTGTGTGGTTTGTGTAAGCACATGTCTTGCTGACAATGTCTGCTGCCTCGTCAAAGTCAACTCCACGCTCCATAAGAAGACGAATCATCTCAGGGATAACCATTGAAGGATGTGTATCATTAATCTGGATTACAACATGGTCATACATCTTTCTTACATCATAACCCTTCTCATCCATCTCTTTAAGGATAAGCTGTGCTCCATTGCTTACCATGAAGTACTGCTGATAAATTCTGAGAAGTTCTCCTGCCTTATCACTGTCATCCGGATAGAGGAAAAGTGTAAGGTTCTTTGCTATATCATGTTTGTCAAATGAGATTCCGTCCTGAACAAGACTCTCATCAAGTGTATCAACATCAAATAAGTGAAGTTTATTTATACCACTCTCATAACCTGGTACATCAATATCATATAATGTAGAGTTAAGAGCGAAATCCTTATACTGTACTGTGAAATGGATTCCAGTATTTACAAGCCAGCTCTCTTTCTCAATCCAAGGATTTTTAACTTCTTTCTGCTTATTATTCTCAAATACCTGCTGGAATAATCCATAGTGATAGTTAAGACCGATACCTGCACCGTTTAATCCAAGAGTTGCTATAGAATCCATGAAACATGCTGCAAGTCTTCCAAGACCACCGTTACCAAGTGAAGGTTCCGGCTCAACCTCTTCGATATCTGATAAGCTCTTGCCTGCCTCTGCAAGTACATTCTTAACTTCCTCATATAAACCAAGGTTGATAAGATTGTTTGATAAAAGTTTACCGATTAAGAACTCTGCTGAGATGTAGTAGATTTTCTTATCTCCGCTGTTAGCTTCTTTGTCGTTACATGCATCTTTTGTAAGACCTAAAAGTGCATAGTAGATAGCTGTGTTATCAGCCTGTGCAAGTGTTGTTCCCAAACGATTTTCAAGGTTCTGCTTTAAATCCATTTTTGTAATCTCCTCTCAAATAAAAAATTCATTTCAATTTAGTTTTCTGTTTTATTCTATCATTTAATTGCGTCTCAGGACTTCTGTGCCCTGTGTTTTTTGTTTTCTCTCTGATGTTGAATTCATTATAATTTGAGTGGTATTATTATTCTTGCACAATAAATCCTAAAACTTGTACTATACTATCATTTTCATTTTTTAATTTCTTTTTCTGTATTCTCTTGGGGACACGCCATATTTTTTCTTAAAAAGCCTGTTAAAATACGACAGATTTGTAAAACCTGCCTCCTCAGAAATTTCAAGAATAGACTTGTCTCCTGCAATAAGCATACTTTCCACAACAGATAATCTATAGGCATTCAGATACTCCGTAAATGTGCAGCCACTATTCTGCTTAAAAAACTTCATAAAATGTGACGTACTGAACCCCACCGCCTCAGCAACATCCCCAGGTGTAAGCTCTTCTGTATAATGACTTGAAATATAATACAGTATCTCTTTGAGTTTAACAGCCTGTTTGTTTCTCGGCTTCTTTGATGCCGAATCCACATAGTCATAAAATATAAGAAGAAAAAATTTAAAAAGATAACTTTTTATTCCCAGCTCATACCCAAACGCCGGCATAGAGCACAGATTATCTATCTGCTCAATACAACCATAAAGCTGTTCATAATCCTTCATGCCACTTGTAAAATGTATCGGATGTATAAATTTATCATTAAAAAGCGGTCTTAAATAGTCGGATGTACATATATCATTTCCATATAAAAGCTGTGGCTTAAACAATATGTTCTCGTATTCCATAACATTATCATCAAGCTGATATATCGCATGTAACTGTCCTGGCAGTATAAGCACTATATCTCCCGCATGAACAGTATATGACTGAAGGTCAACCATAACCATTCCCGTCCCCTTTTTTATAATTACAAGCTCTACTTCCTCATTCCAATGAGTATTTATCTGTGTAAAATCAAGCGGTATGGAACACAGGTAAGTGTTATAAGGAAAGTTCTCTTTTACATGAGACTTTCTCTCATGATAATTTTCATATTCAAATGTATTCATCTTATATACCCCCACATACAGCAAAACAAAATCCGCTACACTACTTTATTGATAGTATAACGGATTTGTGTTTTAAATACAATTTTAAAGGGCGAACAATTATGACATGATAAGTTCAACTTCGTTATTATCTGCAAGGATATCTGCAGGAATATAATTTCCTTCCATTTCCTTTCCATTTACAGTAAGGCTCTTACATCCACTCTCAGCATGTCCCGGATTCTTCACTGTTATATGAAGATGTTTTCCACGGAAGTCTTTATTGATTTCAAAACCATCCCACTCTTTTGGAATAGAAGGTGAAACTTTAAGACCATAGAAGTCCGGACGCATACCCATGATACCTTCAACACATCCAACCATAATGGTTGAAGCTGTTCCTGTAAGCCAGTGTACATGTGAACGGCCGAAATGAGGGCTTGCCTTTCCTTCTGTGAACTGTCCATAGCAGTATGGCTCAAGTTTTCTTATATCAGCACGGTCATTCTGTGCAGCAGGTGCATTCTCCATAAAGTATGTAAATGCACGGTCTCCATGTCCGCGAAGTGCCTCTGCAAGAATTATCCATCCCTGAGACTGTGAGAAGATTCCTGAGTTTTCTTTTGTACCTGCATTATAGATAACTGCAAGTGCTCCATCAAATGCATGGAGATGATATGGAGGATCCATAAGAACTGCACCATACTCTGTATTAAGTCTCTGATAAACCATATCAAGTGCAAGGTCAGCCTGCTCATCTGTGGCAAGACCACTGATTACAGCCCAGCTCTGTGGGTTAAGCCACATATTTGCTTCCTCATCAGTTCTCTTTCCGATAACCTCGCCCTTCTCTGTAAAGCCTCTGATAAATCTGTCTTCATTCCAGCATAAATCCTGAATTATATCACCAAGTTTCTTCTGGCTCTCATCAAGATATTTTATATATTCTGCATCATTCTTATGCTCTGCGAATTTACGGAGAATGGTCATTGCAAAGTAGAACTGTAATGCCACGAATACAGACTCTCCGTCTTTACCAAGTCTTAAGCAGTCATTCCAGTCAGCATAAAGACCTGCAGGCATACCATGTATTCCAAGATGATTCATAGAGAAATCAATTGCTCTCTTAAGATGCTCGTATACTGTTCCTTCATCTTTATTAGCAAACGGAATAACTTCATCTATAAATGCAAGATTTCCTGTCTCTGAAATATATTTATAAACTGTAGGGAAAAGCCAGAGTGCATCGTCTGCTCTGTATGCCGGATGTCCTGTCTCTTTTACATAAGAAGCATCGTCAGGAGTATCCTCATGACCTGCATTATGTGTAAATTTTACAAGCGGAAGTCCGCCGCCATTGTCAACCTGTGCTGAGAGCATAAATTTAATCTTCTCTACTGCCATCTCAGGCGCAAGATGGATAACACCCAGAATATCCTGTACTGTATCACGGTATCCATAACCATTTCTAAGACCACAATATGTAAATGATGCAGCTCTTGACCAGATAAATGTCATAAAGCAGTTATATGCATTCCATGTATTTATCATTGTGTCAAACTCAGTGCTTGGAGTTTTTACCTGGAAGTGAGAAAGTTTCTCATGCCAGTAAGAGATAAGCTCTTCTAACTCTTTGGCAGTCTGGGCACTTACATCTGTATATTTGTTCATTATACTTACAGCTTCGTCATTTTCTTTCATTCCAAGTATGAAAGCAATCTCTTTTGTCTCGCCTGGTGCGAGAGTTATAATTGTAGAAAGTGCTCCACATCCGTTCTGGTTGTAGTTAAGCTCTCCGCCTAAATCACCTGAAACAACACCTGCAGGATTTCCATATCCATTGTATCTTCCAAGGAAGCTTTCCTTATCTCCACAGTATGAAGAAACTGCATTTCCCACAAGACCAAATACTCTCTCCGTAGCTGTCTTCTCATCTACCATCTCGCCTTCTTTAAGTCCATCGAGATTGCCATGAACTATATGACGGATTCTGTTGTCAGTGAAAACTGTTCTTGTAATAAACTGTGAATACTGAAGATTCACCTGATCCTGCTCATAATTACAGTTATTTGTAAACTCAGCGTAACCTGTTACTGTAAGACTTCTCTCTTCACTTGAATTGTTTGTAAGCTTTAAGTTCCATACTTCATATGACTGGTCAAGTGGCACATAATAAAGTGCTTCTGAGTGAATATCACTGTAGTCAGCAAGCATTCTTGTGTAAGCTGTTCCGTGATGGCACTCGCTCTTGTAATACTCAAGGTCTTTTCCTACAGGCTGCCATGATGCAGACCAGAAATCCTTGCTTGCATTATCTCTTATATATATGTAACGGCCCGGCTGGTCAAAATTATTGAATACATATCTTATGATTCTTCCGTTTGCACCTGATTTTGCAAAGCTGTATCCACCGGCATTGTTTGAAATAAGTGCACCATATTCAGGTGAACCAAGATAATTTGCCCATGGAGCCGGTGTATCAGGTCTTGTTATAACATATTCTCTTTTTTCATTATCAAAATAACCGTAATTCATTTGCTTATCCCCTTTACTTTTTTAGTCAGCTTAATATTTCATAGTCTAATCATCAGTGCATAGCCTGACAGAAAGCTTCAAACCTGCATCTGTATAGTAACTATATTATACTTTCAATTTTATCTTTTATACCGAATTGATTGCAAAAATATCATATTCATGTCATAATAATCACATATATTATATAAAAATGAAAATAATGTGAAAGAGGATTATTATGATTAAAAATGAATGGTATAAAAGGGAGCTTCAGGATTCCGAAGAAGCTGTCTTCCATCGCCCTATCGAAGACGAATATTCATTTTATGAAGCAGTCAAATCCGGTGATATGGATTATGTCCAAAATAACTGTGATTCTGGTATGTTCCTTAATCCTGATGGAGTAGGACTTCTCTCACACAATGCCCTCACCAACATAAAATATCACTTTGTAGTAGCCACTGCCATGATAACAAGATACTGCATAGAGGGTGGCATGGAAACCGAGCAGGCTTACCGTTTAAGCGATTTTTATATTCTAAAGATGGATTCTTTGTCCACTTTGGAAGATATAGCCGCCCTGCACGATACAATGTCAAAAGATTTTACCGGAAAAATGCTTCTTCTAAGAAAAAGTTCTATCATATCAAAATCTGTACTCATGTGCACAGACTATATATACAACCATTTGAATGAACGCATAACCATTGCAGATCTGGCATCCTTAACAAAACTTTCTCCAAGCTATATATCAAGATTATTTAAACAGAATCTCGGTATATCAATAAGTGACTATATCCGCGAGAAAAAGATAGAAAAAGCCCAAAATCTTCTGAGATATTCTGACATAAGCTATATTGACATATCAAACTATCTTGCTTTCTCATCACAAAGTCATTTTATTCAGATTTTTGAAAAACTTGTTGGTATGACACCAAAAAAATACCAGGACACTTACTATCATGCAACCTGGTAATATAAGCCCACGGTTTTACCCGAGGGCTTTTACTTTTATCTAAAACCTGAAAATTTTACTTTTTTATAAGCGTTGCTGTTATCTTATGATTCTGTCCCTGAAGTTTGTCTATTATATCTCTCTTAAGAACAGCTTTTCCATCAACTATCTCAAGATATACATTATCAACTACAGCCTTGCCAACTTCGTACTCACCATACTCAAGTCTGCTTTCATTTTCATACTCTATCTCAAATGTATGTCCTGCAAATATCATCTCAAGTTTCGCTTTATCTTCTGCATCAAACTGCTCTAAAACAAGCTTTGGTTCAAGCACAAGGTTTCCCGTCTGACCTTTAACACCAAATACCTCTGTTATCATTGCGAGCATGTACCAGCTTGCTGCACCTGTAAGATATGTGTACATTCCACGTCCGTCTATATCAAAATACTCAGGAATTCCAGGATACATTTTGCTTGTGTCAAAGTCCATTGCACTGTCAGCAAGGGCCTGTAATGCCTTATGGCCTTCTTTTACAAAACCTCTCTGGTAAAGTGCTGTTGCATACATAACTGTCATATGTGAGAATACTGCTCCGTTCTCTTTCTCACCGTATGCAAATCCAAACATTCTTCCCAAATCAAACTTCTCTTCACCAAAGTCTGTATTAAGTCTGTAACCGCCGGCTTTTGCAAGTTCAACTGTAGTCTCGCCTGTCTTTTCGCTGTACATTCTTATATATTCTGCAATATCAGCAAAGTTTCCTGAGTATGCTGCTGTAAATGCAACACTCTCTCCTCTTTCATCCGCCATATCAAGAGCATCATTCCAGTCTGCACCTCTGAGTCTCATATGGTTATGCTCTCCTACATCATAAAATGCACAGAGATTCTGAATAAGAAGGTGCTCAAGAACTGTTCCGTTGTAGACATCTCCACTTTCACATTTCTGAGTTACACCATATCCCTCTGACCACATCTCGTCAGTAGCTGTTCCTCTCTCTACCTGCTTGTCCTTGAAATATGTTGTCTTTTCTGCCAAAAGCTCGATATCACCTGTCTGGTCAATGTAAAGTTTTGTTGTAAGGAATGGCCAGAAGCCATGATCCATCCATACTCTTGTGATATTATTTCTGTCTGCAACAAACTCACCCGGCTTCTCACCGATAATAGTAGCATTTGTTCCATCAAATCTTACACCACCGTAGTTATCCATTATCATCTTTCTTACACCTGATGGATTCATAAGTAAAAGTGCAAGACAATCCTGCCAAAGGTCTCTCCATCCTCTGCCGCCCTTTCCATAATCATGATATGGAAGGAAGGAACATCCGTAAATTCTTCTGAGAATTGGCTGGAAACATACCCATTTCATAAACATATCAAAATCTTCGCTTCCAGTCTGGAAAGAAACATTAACTTTCTCTGTCCAGTATGCCTTGACAGCCTCATAACTCTTCTCTACTTTTTCACTGTCAGCATATAAGTTTATAACTTCGTCAATCTCGTTCTCTCTGTCTGATACACCACATAATACTGTAAAGCTTCTGCTCTCTCCTGCCTCAAGTACAACATCTTCAAATACAATTCCACCAAGAGCTTCTTTACCCTGAATATATGCACCTGAACCTACCGGCTCTTTTCCTTCCCTGACTGCTTCCGGCTGTAAAAATGTTCCGCCCTCACCAATAAAGTCACTTACAACAGGATAGAAGCCAACTGGTGCTTTTCCTTCTCCAGTCATTCCACATACATAGTAAGTCATATCATTTTTCTGATGACCTCTCTCATCGAAGGATAAAACGGGTTTAACCTTTATACCATTCTGAAATGTACTTATGCGGTGAAGAAGAGATGTTACATGTCTGTGGTCCCTTAAATTGTCCGCACTTCTTCCATATACAGGGATAGCAGCCACAGGTGTTACCTTATGCGCCTTGTCATCATTATTCGTGATAGTAACATATGTAATCTCCGTATTATGCTCGACTGAAACAAATGAAGTTACCACTGAAGAAATCTTGTATATATCAGATTTTCTTGAAACTTTATGCCACATAAATCCGGCTTCAAGTTTATTACTGTCCTGTCCTTCAGTAAATTTTCTGTATTCCTGTTCAGCAGACACACCGGTTGCAGACCATACAGCTTTGTCATCTATTCTGCACCAAAAATTTCTTGTTGAACGGTTATTATGTAAATTTTCTGAACTTTCAGGCTCAAGTAAAAATGTGTTCTGATTTATCTTGCTGTCTCCCCCAAGATTAGGAGTAATGCTGCTCTTTAAGCCATTATCTCCTGCTATTGGAAAATATAAATAGCTGTAATTTTCAGCATTCTCAAGTACAAAACTTCCATTATCATCTGTAAATGCAATCTTACCCATTATATGTTCTCCCTTCTCTGTGCGTTCTGTAGTGTACATTACTTATATCATGTACATGTACAAAAATATATTAATACTATCTTATTTATATCATATTCATGTACAAAAAAAGGATACCTCATATGAGATATCCTTTTTTACATTATACTATATCCTGTCTGTTGACTTTCTCTTCAAAAGCTCGCCCTTAAACAGCATACTGTCTATACTTTTGTTTGTCTCCATCATTGTAAAGATAGCTTCCACCGATGCCTCTGCCATCTCATCAAGCGGCTGTTTTATGGTAGTTATCGACGGCTCATAATAATATGACTGGCTCATTCCGTCAAAGCCTGCCACCGAGCAGTCTTGTGGTATCTTCTTACCCCTTTCAAACAAAGCCTTGGATGCACCTATGGCAACCATATCCGAAACACATACTATCGCCGTAAACTTTTTTCCACTGCCCATAAGCTGTTTTGCCATCTCGTATCCTGTCTTCATAGAATATGGTTCAAACTTTTCATCCATATAAAATACCATATCCTTATCAAATGTAAGACCATGCTTTTCCAGCGAATCACAGTATCCCTGCACACGAAGCTTACCAACTGCTTCATCGTCCGCCATCGCTGCAAGAAATGCTATATCTTTATGACCAAGCTCACACAGATAATCAACTATCTTTTCACTTTCCTTTCTGTCATCTACCGAGATGCAGGTTCCAACGCTTCCGTCTGGAATTTTAATTCCACCAACAGTACTGAGAACATATGGAACTGAAAGCATTTTTAATTTCTCTTCATTATTAAGAAAACGTCCCCCAAGAAACACAATACCTTTTAATTTTTTCTCTTTTTCAAGCTGTAATGCAACTGAAATTTCATCTTGCTGCTCATCTACATGCTGTAGAAAGAAATTATAACCTCTCCCATGAATATTCTTTTCAAATACTCTTATCATCTTTGAGAAAAATGGGTTATCTACAGCTTTAACCAATATAGCTATGGTTTTTGTATCTGTGCGTTTAAGATTACGTGCACTATTATTTGGCACATAGTTATATTCTTTTATAACATCCATAATTTTCTGCTTTGTCTCCGCATTGATGTCTGGATGGTTATTTATAGCTCTCGATACAGTTGTCACACCAACATCGCATATTTTGGCTATATCTTTAATTGTAATTGATGACATTTCAGAATCCTCACTACTAAATATTTTTACAATAGTAAAGCCACTTACAAAGCATTACAATTCCTTATACACTTTGTGGCAAAACTATGACTCTTTTTGAAGTCTACTACTAATTATAGTCAATTTCTTAATTTTTTCAACTAATTCATCATTAATTTCATCTTCAAGCATTCTCCAGTGCCAGTTATTACCTATAGTAGAAGGAGTATTTATTCTTGCCTCATTTCCAAGTCCGAGATAATCCTGAATCGGAATAATACATGTATCAGCAACACTGAGCATCGCAAGTCTTATAAAATCCCAGTGTATCTCACTAAGAGGAGTAGATTTGTTATTCATATACTCAATAGACTTTGCCTTATCGTCTTTATTCATATTCTCATACCAGCCTCGTACTGTCTCATTGTCATGAGTTCCGGTATATACAACACAGTTTTTGTCATATGTGTGTGGAAGATAATCACTATCCTCTCTTGAGTCAAAGGCAAATTCAATTACTTTCATACCAGGAAATCCACTGTCTTCTACTAATTTCTTAACGGTATCAGTAAGGAATCCCAAATCCTCAGCTATAACATGAAGTTTTCCTAATTTTTTCTCTATACTTTTGAATAAATCCATTCCAGGACCATCTTTCCACTCACCAAACTCGGCGGTTGGATCACCATATGGTATAGAATAATACTGATCAAAAGCACGGAAATGGTCTATTCTTATAACATCATAAAGTTCTACGCATCTCTCAATACGCTTTATCCACCACTCATATCCTGTCTTTTTATTGTAATCCCAGTCATATAAAGGATTTCCCCAAAGCTGACCGGTTTCCGAAAATGCATCCGGAGGACAGCCTGCTACCGCTTTTGGCTGTCCATCCTTATCAAACTGGAAAAGTCCCTTATCGCTCCAGACATCCGAACTGTCAAGAGCTACATAAATAGGAATATCTCCTATTATCTGTATATTTTTATCATTAGCATATTTTTTAAGTTCTCTCCACTGTTTTTCAAACACAAACTGGAGATATTTATGGAACATTATATCCTCAGAAAGTTCTTCTTTGCACTTATCAATCGCTTTTTTCTGTCTGTCCTGAAGTTCCTGTGGCCATTCAATCCAGCTAACATCATCATATTTCTTTTTAATAGCCATGAAGAGTGCAAAGTCCTCAAGCCAGAATGCGTTTTTCTTTTCAAAACGCTTAAACTCTTTATCAGACTCAATGTTGCTTCTCTCAAATGCAAGGCGGAGAATGTCATAACGAGAATTATAAATCTTGCTGTAATCTATATATCTGTCATTGTCTCCAAAATCTTTTGCATCACACTCTTCCTCTGTCAGCAGTCCTTCCTCAATAAGCTTGCAAAGGTCTATCATATATGGATTTCCTGCATATGTTGAAAATGACTGATAAGGTGAATCACCGTAACTTGTCATACCAAGAGGAAGAATCTGCCAGTATGTCTGACCTGCCTCTTCAAGAAAATCAACAAAATCATATGCGCTTTTAGAAAAACATCCAATGCCATACTTAGATGGTAAGCTGGTAACCGGCATCAAAATTCCACTTGCTCTCATAACTCTTTTCTCCAATCATATAATTATTATATTTTAACCCTTTACTGCACCGGCAACAACACCTTCAATGATATGTTTCTGACATGTAAAGTAGAATACAACAATAGGAATAATTGCAAGGACAAGAAGTGCCATAAGCGCACCATAATCTTTTGAACCATAAGAGCCCATCAGATACTGTACTACTACCGGAACTGTCTTATACTTTGTAGACACTCCTATTACAAGATATGGAAGAAGATAATCATTCCATACCCACATTGCATTAAGAATTGCAACTGTTATTGCTGTAGGTTTTAAGATAGGAAATACTATCTTAAAATAAGTCTGAATAGGTGTACATCCATCTATCATCGCTGCCTCTTCAATCTCAAGAGGAATAGCCTTTACAAAGCCACAGAACATAAATACTGAAAGCCCTGCTCCAAATCCCAGATAAAGCACAACCATACCAATAGGACTATTCAAATGAAGTATATCAGCAAGTTTAGACATAGTAAACATAATCATCTGAAAAGGTACAATCATAGAAAATACAAACATAAAATATAATGCTGTCGTAAACTTAGCTTTAACACGAACGATATACCATGCTGTCATAGAAGTAAATACAACTATGGCAAGTACTGAAAATACTGTTATAAATGCTGAATATCCAACTGCGTGGAAGAAATCAGTTTTTTCTATACCAGTAACATAGTTTGCTGTTCCGGCAAACATCTCTCCCTTAGGAAGGGCAAAAGGCTGATCACTTATAAAAAGCTTACCCTTAAAAGAGTTCATTACAACAAATATTATTGGTGTTATAAAAAGTATAACAAGGGCAATAAGAGCTATATATGTAAGCACTTTTGATACTTTATTGTTTTTCATTAGCTTTCAACCTCCTTACGTCTTGATATTGCAACCTGTGAAATACCTATAATTGCAACTATTATAAAGAATATAACCGCCTTAGCCTGACCAACACCTTCAAATCCAACCTTTCCATAGAAAGTATTGTAGATATCAAGTGCGAGCATGGCTGTCTTATTTGAAGGACCGCCGGCTGTCAGTGCAAGGTTCTGATCAAACATCTTGAAAGAGTTTGTTATTGTCAGGAATAAACAGATTGTTATTGAAGGCATAACCATTGGAATTTTGATTTTAATAAGAGTCTGTAACTCTGTGGCTCCATCAATTCTTGCTGCCTCAAGTAAATCTGGTGAAACATTCTGAAGACCTGCTATATAAATTATCATTATATAACCTATCATCTGCCAGTTCATAAGGATTACCATACCCCAGAAACCATATTTAGGATCCATAAGCATAGTAACTTTATAGTGTGCAAGCACACCATTTATCATAGACTGCCATATATAACCTAATACGATACCACCGATTAAGTTAGGCATAAAAAATACTGTTCTGAAAAAGTTGGTTCCTTTAAGACCTTTTGTAAGTAAAAGTGCCATAATAAAACCAAAAAAGTTAATAGTAACTACTGCTATAAGTGCAAATTTCACTGTGAACCATAATGCGTTCAAAAATTCTTTATCCGAAAATGTATTCATGTAATTAGAAAGACCTACAAACTTTGAATTTGTAACTGTTGTAAAGTCACAAAATGATAAATAAAGTCCCATTATAAATGGGATTACAAATGCTATAAGAAATGCTATCAAAGTTGGCAATACAAATATCGGAAAATATCTTTTAATATTTTTTTCCATGACTTCTCCTCATAATATACTCCGGCTCCAGAAATTTCACACTGTAAGGAGCCGGAGATTTTTAATAGTAACGGGATATTTATAATTTAAGGGGGCTATTATTCAGCTACTGCTGCTTTTTCTGTAGCCCACTGCTCATTTACATATGAAACAACATCTTCCCATGTCTTTGTTCCCTGAGCATACTCAAGTAATGCAGCACCAAAGTTATCTTTGAATGTCTGGCTTGGGAATGTTGTGAATACCCAAGGAATAGAAGTTTTTCCACTTTCCATTGAACCAAGCATATCCTGAGCTAAAGGATCAGAAGGCTTCTCAGAATCACTGAATGTTGTGAATGGTGCATTGTTTCCAAGTTTATTTGTCATATAATCTTTACCTGTCTCAGATGAGATAAGCCAGTTTACAAAATCAACAGATGCCTTCTGTGAAGCTTCTGATGCTTTGCTGTTGATTGCGAAATAGTTCTCTGTACCAATGCAGAGTCCCTGATTTGCCTCATCATCCAAACCACAGTAGATAGGCATAAATTTGATATTTTCTTCTTTAACTACATTTCCCTGTGTCTCTGAAATCTGTCCCCATGCCCAGTTACCATTCTGAACCATTGCAACTTTACCAAGTGCAAACTCTGCCATAGAGTCATTTACACCCTTACTTCCAAGCATTGTTGGCTCTGTGCATGAATTCTCAATATAAAGATCAAATATATTTTTATATTTGTCATTGTATGTAAACTCAATAGTATCAAGGTCATCTACATCCTTAGCATTGTACTCTGCATATATTGGAAGATCTGCAAGATGTGTCTGCCATCTCCAGTCCTCACCAGGAAGAAGTGATGTTGAAGCAAATACACCTTCAATACCAAGCTCGTCCTTTTTGCTCTGCATATCTTCTACAACTTCTTTTAATTTATCAAAGCTGTTGATTTCATCTGTTGTTGCTGCCTTTGCACCTGATGTTGCAAAATATTTCTGCATTATCTCATCATTGTAGATAATACCATATCCCTCAATAGTATAAGGAACACCATATACTCCACCATCCTCACCTTTGATAGCGAGTGACTGGTCAGAAAGTGATTTGTAAAAATCTGTATCACTAAGATCTGCACAGTAATCTTTCCATGACTGATATCCGATTGGTCCGTTTATCTGGAATAATGTTGGAGCATCTGTCTTTGCTATCTCTGACTTAAGTGTTGACTCATAGTTACCACTTGCTGCAGTTACAACTTTTACGTCTACACCTGTCTCCTCTGTATATTTTTTAGCTACCTCTTCCCAAACCTCTGCTACTTCCGGTTTGAAGTTAAGATAATATACTGAACCTTTGCTGTCATCCTTTTTGGCTTCCTCGCTTCCACCGCCACATCCTGTGAGGGCTCCTGCTACCATTGCTGTACTAAGTGCTACTGCTAACAATTTGTTACGCTTCATTTCTTCTTCCTCCTTAAAATAAACAAATTACTCAAAACCTTTGTTCCTAATATCACACACCTTATGGCAACGATAACGGTAACGATTTCGGTAACGGTTTCTGTAGTAGACATTACCACATAATAAAAAAAAGAGCAATACTGTTTTCACAATTTCACTCTTTTATACAACAAAACAACGTTTACTTTGTGCACTTTTCACAACACACAATTTTTCACCTGATTAAATCCATCCAAACACACCACAGAGCCAGTATATAACTCCCAGTATCCAGCTGGAAAATATCCCATAGAGTATAACAGGACCTGCTATTGTAAATATCTTGCATCCAACTCCAAACACCTGCCCTTCTGCCTGATACTCAATAGCAGATGCCCCCACAGAATTTGCAAAACCAGTTATCGGCACAATACTTCCTGCACCTGCGAACTGACCAAGCTTCTGATATATATTCAAGCCAGTAAGAAGTATGCTGATACCAATAAGTGTTATAGTGGTATAAAGTCCCGAAAGCTTCTCATCATTGCCCATATTTTTATAAATACTGTTTATTATCTCACCGATAAGACATATACCGCCACCAACAAAAAAAGCCTTCAGACAGTTAAGCCATTTATTTGTAACCGGTGTCATATTCTCCACATACTTATTATAAAGCTCCTTCTGCTTATTCTCATCTCTCTCATTTAAAATCTCACCAATATTTGGATTATCACTATTTTTCTCATTCATAATACTACTTCTCCTCACTTCTTTTTTTACCGCAGCGAGAGCGTGCCTGTATTGTTTTTGTTAATCCTTCACACGCCTTTTCACTCTACTTTTCTTATCCACCTGCGCCCTCTTATCCTGCCTAAAGACCACACTGTTTTTATAACAACATCAAATTTTATTATCAGATACACCCAGAACGGTGACATTTTAAGTACCATTCCACACACAAATCCAACGGGAACTGAAAATCCCCACAATGCAAACACATCCAAAAGCATCACTGCCTTAGTGTCTCCGGCTCCTCTTAACACTCCTTTTGTAAGTACAGATGACACCGACTGAAACACAACCAGAAACTCCATTGCTCTCATAAGACTATAAGCACATCTGACAGTTGCACTGTCGACATTGTACAAAGAGATTATATACGGATTGCAAAGCAAAATAGCAAGTGCTGCAAATACCCCTGTTGCAATCCCAGTATATACAAACCTTTTAGCATAACAGACAACTTTTTCACCGGCATTTTCTCCTATTGCATTGCCTGTCATTACACTTGCCGCACTTGCAACTCCAAATATCATAAAAGTGCTTATCTGCATCATTACCATCGTTATCTCATTTGCAGAAAGTACAGTCTTACTCTCAGGCATGTGTCCCATTATTGACAGAGTGACATTATTTCCAAGCTGAAGCATTACATCACTTATAATCACAGGAAGTGCAAATTTCTTAAAACTTCCTCCTATTCCTTTGCAGGATTTGAATATATCCTTTATCCTGTATCCAACCTTTTTTTCTACAAAAAGGATATAACCTGCAACAATTAGAAACTCTGCAATTCTTGATATTACGGTGGCTATAGCTGCCCCTTTTGCTCCAAGTGAGGGCATTCCAAATTTTCCAAATATCAGTATCCAGTTAAACAAAAGATTTAACACAAAAGATACAAATGAGGATATAAAAGAGATCCACAAAATTCCTGCTGCCCTATATGATATGGTAAGCACAAGACTTATCCCCTGAAAAACATAGGCAAATGCAAGAAAAGAAAGATATATTCTCCCTGCTTCAATAACCTCAGTATTGCTGATAAATAACGATAATATCTTATCTGGTATAAACCAGGAAATCACCGAAAAAACCAAAGCTGTAATGGCACATATCCATATTGAAAAAGTTATCGTCTTCTTTGCCGCCTCTTTGTCTTTTCTGCCCCAGAACTGCCCTATAATAACAGCAGCTCCACCGCCGAGGCCAAGACAGAATATCTGAAATATCATATAAAACTGATTGCTTATGGAAACTCCCGATATAACTGTCTCCTTAAGTTTACCAACCATTATGCCGTCGCTTACATTTACACCTATATTTATAATCTGCTGCATCACAATAGGTGCAGCTATCCGGGACAACTTTTTTACAAACTCAACACATGACTTATCCACTTTAACCTCTTATAAAGAGCTGGTAAAATGCAGCCAGCCCCTTGCCTAATGCAATTGCTGCCACAACCGACTGCAGACCTGTCTTTAATTTCATACGGTCATACGCTATCGGGATAACCTTAAGATTTTCCGCCAGTGACATTGCAAGGCTTCCTATAAATATCCCGGCAAATATACCAAATATACCCATTCCGATATTACCTATGGGAATATGCAATTTAAATACGGTCAGAAGACTTCCAATTGTACCACCCAAAGCAATAGTTGTTTCCATCTTGTATATATACTTTGAAAGTCCAAATCTGTCAGCAAATCTCGGAATTATACCAAGTATCGTTATGAGTGCAAAGGTTCCGCCTGCAACAGCTACTCCGCCTGCAACGCCTATAATTATAAGAATTATTTTTTGTATTATCTCCATATCTTCTCACTGTCCACTCTTTATAATCTTACCCTGCCTTGAGGCATCCTCTATAATTGCTTTATTTTTCTCTTCCTCATAGGTTCTCATCTCCATGTGTACAGGGGTAGGATCTCCTTTTATCTTTGCAGGATTTAAATGATTATAAAATCCCAGTATACCAATAGGAACCCCTATGCTGTAAGCAATCTCAAGTATAGAACCTGAATCCTTTTTTGTACCCATAACAACATAATAAAAATTATCAAATACATCTCCAACACTTACATCTGTATTGAAAGTCATTATAGTAAAAGCAGCGCCAAAAAATACAGTTAAAAGTACAAATGCCAGCTTTACAAATTCAAGTGTTTTATTATCAGACTTTATCATTTTAAACTCTACTATAAAATCCGTTTCTCCTATATTCTGTATAATATAATCCTGATGTTCCTTCTGTATCATCTCAATTATTTTCATTACTGAAAATACTATTTTCTCATTCTTGTCACCCTTGACGGTATAGATTACATTTTCTCCAAGCTTTTTTGCCAGGTTATTATCCGCCGAATATATCTCTGCAACATCACGGAGATATATCTTTTTATTTACCACCTCTGTACACTGTTCAAATTTCAGATATACTACTCCAGATCTCATGCCTGTCCTCCATAATGGTTTTACACTCTATCTGTGCATATCGGTAAAACCCAGCTTTTCATTATGCCAGCTAAATGCCACTACTTCCTCTTCCGGTTCAATATCATCAACCTGAACAATTCTTCCATTTACATACTGTGCCTGTGCATTTTTTATAAAACTAAAATAATAAACTGTCGAGATTAACATAACCCCAAGTACAATAGCAACAATCCATTTATAGTTTTTCTTCATTGCCATCTCCATTTCCAGATAACATCAACCATGTCACGTTGATATATCTTTGTTCCTAGATTTTACAAGATATATGTTGCCCCATAATCAGTCGATTATTCATTAGTTTTATATAAGATTAGGACTTTTTACACCCTAATCTTATATTTCAGCGCGCATTTTTTTTAAAATTCTTTTTTCAAGCCTGCTTACCTGTACCTGACTTATGCCCATTTTCTCTGCTATCTGCGTCTGAGTCATATCCTGATAATACCTGTAATTGATTAACTTCTTTTCCACATCACCTAATTTTTTAATTATGTCCTCAAGCAGTATATGATTAAAAAGTTTTTCTTTTTCCTCATCCACAGATATACTGTTTCCATTGAAAGCGTCACCGTTTCTGATATTGTTTGGTGCTGAATACGAAGCCACACCGTTACCATTTCTAACAATCTGGTCTACCATATACACATCCTTGCCTTCTGAGCGATATACAGTTCTGAATATTGAATCCACCTCACTGTTTGCCTCTATTGCCATTATTATATCTTCAGGCTTTAGTTCTGTATCCTCTGCTATCTCGTTTATTGTTGCACTTCTTCCATACTTCTGGCTAAGATACTCTGAGGATTTTTTCACTTTCCAGCCATTTTCCTTAAGTGACCTGCTCACTTTTATCAGACCGTCATCTCTCATAAACCTTTTTATCTCTCCTGTAATCATTGGCACTGCATAAGTAGAGAATTTCACATTGTACTGCATATCAAAATTGTCTATCGCCTTTATCAGACCAATACATCCTATCTGAAATATATCTTCCTGCTCATATCCTCTCCCAAGAAATCTCTTAACTATATTTCCAACAAGTCCCATATTTGCTTCAACAATCTGATTTCGTGCCTCTCTGTCACCTGCATGTGCCTTTTTTAACAGTTCGATATTATCCATTCCGGCATACTCCTTAACACGCTATACTATTATTCTGGCCTATTACTTTCTTTAAAACTACTTTTGTCCCCTTTCCAGCCTCAGACTTGACACTCAGTCCATCCATAAAAGCTTCCATAAAAGCAAATCCCATTCCTGAGCGCTCCCATTCAGGCTTCGTTGTATAAAGTGGTTCCATTGCTTTTTCAATATCAGGTATGCCAACTCCATAATCAATAATAGTTATTTCTATCTCTTTATTATGTATAATGCACTCCATCTCTATGTCTCCATCCCTACCGTCATATCCGTGTATTATACAGTTTGTAACAGCTTCAGACACAGCAGTTTTGACATCCGCTATCTCCTCCATCGTCGGATTCAGTCTCATCATATAAGATGCAACAACAGTCCTTGCAAATGCCTCATTTTCTGAACAACTTTCAAATATTATCTTCATAATGCTCTTCTCCCCTCTAATACTTCTACCGCACAGGCTGGTGTATCATATTTTTCAATTATCTTATAAAGACCTGACATTTTAAAAATCCTGTCAACCGATTTCCCGACATTTGTAACTGCTGCCCTTCCACCAATAAAAAGAACCTTTTTATATCTTCCCATGATAAGACCAATTCCTGAGCTGTCCATAAAATCAACATTTTCAAAATCAAAGACAATATTTTTTACATCACCTGCATCTATAAGTCTGTCCGATTTTTCCCTCAGGTATGTAACTTCATGATGGTCTAAGTCTTTTAGTATATATACAATCAGACATCTGTTACATATCTCATAATGAAAATTTTCCATAATATCCCCCTCTTTTTTCATAATTTTTGTAACTGTTGAGAACACCATAAAAACTGCTCCAGCAACGATTAGCCTGTTTACAGGCATTCTGAATAGTTACGCATTTTTAATATATAAAAGAAAAAAGTCCTGCCAGAATTTTTCTTAAATTCTGACAGGACTCTGTCTTTATCTTAGTAAATCTTAATATCCAAGTTCTCTCAAACGGCTTGCAGCCTCAGCCACACGCGATGAGTCAGGATAATCATTTATAATCTTATCATAATATTCTTTTGCCTGGTCTGGTTTGGATAACTGCTGATAGCATCTTCCCAGGAAATACATGGCATCGGTATTATCACCATTATACTCCAACGCCTGTTCAAGCAGCTCGATCGCCTTATCGTAATCTCTTGCCCCGGCAAATTCACCCTCTCCATTATAGGCATCTCTTCCACTCTCAAATGTTTTCTGGCTTGCCTGCTCAAAGGATGCCTCTGAAAGTTCCTGATAAACCTTCTTGGCAGTATCACTCTGGAAGCCTTCCACATTTATCTTTGAAAGTATCTGTGCAGTCTTATCAAGATCCTGTGCAGTATATGCTCTGACAGCTTTCAAAAGACCATCATACATCTCTGCAAGAGTCTGTCCATTTGTATTATCTCCACCTCTTAACTCAAGAATCTCCTTCTCAAGTTCTTCTACTCTAGCCTGTAAAGTCTCATTCTGATTTTTAAGAGCTGAATTATTGCTGTCTATACTTGCCTGATTCTCACTGTATTTCTTAAAGTCTTCATTCGCCTTACTGGCATCGCTTGCTCTCATATGAGGAACTATCAGAAAATACATAACCGCAATTCCTATTATCACACCTATCATTACATTGACAAATGGAAGAACAAACGGCTTTTCCTCCTTATAAGGAGTTATAGTCTTATAAGCATCAACATCTGCTCTCGGAAGAGTTTTTCTCTCCCCCGGATTTCTATGTTCTTTTGGCTCACTGTTATTATCAGAGGCCTTTATATGCACATCTGACAACTCTTTCATATATCTGAGAGTTGTGGTATTTGTCACATCAATCTTTGCTATATTTTTAAGCAGCCTGAGTGCTTTTATCCTGTTCTCTTTCTTGCCAGACATCATATACAAAAGAGCCAGAAGCTGTGTGGCACGGATAAATTTAGGATTAGTATTTACAACCTTCTTAAGCTGTATAATCGCCATATCCTCATCGCCATTCTGTGCTGCCATAAGAGCTGTATTGTATTTCTTTATAGTCTGGTTATAGGACTCAAGCTTGTTAGGATTAGCCTGCACTTTTCTTATATAGTACTCTGCCTCATTATCTTTTTCCTGAAAATGTTTACTAAGCACCCACTCACTGAGCGCAGAAACCACTTCACCTATCTCGCAGTATATAAGCCCCAGCAGATTTCTGGCATTTGTATTCATCTTATTAAACTGAAGACTCTGATTTAAAGATTCCATTGCACCAGACAAATCCCTTACTTTTGCCTGTTCTAATGCCTTGTTATAGTATGCATTTGACAAACTCACAACTCTGCGGTAATCCCTAAGATCCTGTCCACAGTTATCACATCTGTTTTTTGTAAAAGCTACCCTTGCATTACATCTTGGACAGTTCATCTCTCTTCCACCCATCCGGTATTGTTATTGTTTGGCTTACTGCCATTCCCCGCCTTTCCATTAAGTATCGACTGAATCAAATCTGTAACATCAGCCTTACTACTTCCATATATGGCATCCTCAGCCTGCTCGATATCAAGACTTGGCTGAAATTTAGCTAACTCGGCTTCAAAATCCATATTACACTACCTCCAAAAAATCATCAATAAATATTCGTCGCAATTATCGACAGCCCCTCACTCATTATAAAAGTTATTCACCAATCTTATAAACAATTATTCCTGAACCACGTCTTGCATATTCAACATGAGTATTTTCCTCTGTCACATATGTTTTCATTCCATTTATGGTTATAGTAGTTCCAGGATACACCACCTTATTTATACTTACCTTTGCATCCCTTGCCTTTTCCCTCATACTAATGATTTCCTGACGTTTTTTATCAAGTTCACTTACCTGGGACTCACACTCTATCTTTTTTCTCATGACAAGCATTTTTTTCTGCTGTAATTCAGGATTAGGTGATTTATTAAGAACCTCCTGCATTTTTTCAAGCACTTGGGAACATTTTCGTATCTCATTACCACATTCTTCCATATCATGCTCACATTTAGACAAAAGTGCAAAAATATCCTCATCTACTCCTGTCTTAATGTTTGTATGTACCTCCGACATATTTCCAATTATATTTGTCCTTATCTCACGTACTGCATGAACCTCACCACCGATTACGATTCCATATTTACCGGAAACAATAATATCTTGACCGGAATCTATATACGAATTCATAATGGCATTGGCATGGACATCCCCATTGCACTTAACATGTACCTGTTCAAAAAACTTACCTTCTACATCTCCTCCGGCATCAATTGTTCCTTTGCCATTTCCCTGCATTCCATTTTTCAGGATTACTCCTTTTTTGGCAGTCAGATGAGCCTGCTCTACATATCCATCAACTATAATAGAGCCTCGCTGTGAAATAACTGTAACGCCCGACAGTACATTTCCTCTTACATGAACGTCATTCTGAAAATCTATATTGCCTGTTGTAAATGAAACATCCCCCTCAATAACCAGCTCCTGTTCTACACAAAGCCTGTCATTAATGTATGAAACCTTTCCTTCACATTTTGCAATATACATATCGGGATCATCAGGTGAAAATGTAAAACCTTTTCCTTTAATCTTTGACCGCTCTTTTCCTTTTTTGGCACTGATAACAGCACCCCGCACATTTATTCCATCCTTAAATTCTGTTGCACGGTGATATTTAACAAGCTCCTGCCCTTCCTCAACAGTTGGAAGATCACCATATTCAGAATAGTCCACTGAGCCATCCTTAAGTATCTTAGGCTTGTTATCCGATTTCATCTCAAAAAAGAATTCAAACCAGCCATCCTTACCGTTTACCGGTTTTAATGCTGAGGCAATCTTAACTGGTTTACCACATATGTTATTCTTAACTATATGCTTAACCGCATCCTCATCTACACCATATACAACCCCTGATTCCTGTATTTTCTGGATAAGAAATTCCACACTTGGCATCTTAGCATCCTTCTTGTCACTGACAGTAATGTATGCTTCCAATTCATCATCTGATATTGTAACTGTTATATCAAATATTTTATCTTTCTCCTGCATAAAATCCCCCTCCCAAAAAAGTATCAGGGCATAATCCCTTTACTATATTATATATGAGTTTTTTTCATAATGCAACAAAACCACCATAAACTTAACAAAAATGTAACTTTATGCTTGACAAACGCCGATTATCTCTTGTATCATAAGCAAAGATATTTTAAATTCAATGACGAAGAGGAGTACGCGATTTACAGCTTCAGAGAGGGCGGTTCACCGGCTGAGAGACTGCCCAGTTCAATTTATCGTGGAAGGTAGCTTCTGAGAATTGGCTTTGAACATATTTTAGTATATAAGTAATTGCCAACGGTTCATCCCGTTACAGATGTAAGAGATAATGTTTATACTTATAAACATTGTGTTCAAAGGTGGTACCGCGTAAATCACGCCCTTTGCCGTTTGGCAGAGGGCTTTTTTATTTCATTTTTAAGAAAGGATGTTAATATGGCTAAAGAATTAGAAAAAAATTATAATCCTTCTGACATAGAGCAGAGGACTTATAAAAAATGGCTCGACAAAAAATATTTTCACGCAGAGGTAAACAGAGATAAGAAACCTTTTACAATCGTTATGCCTCCTCCAAATATCACAGGACAGCTCCATATGGGACACGCGCTTGATAATACTCTTCAGGATATACTTATCCGTTTTAAGAGAATGCAGGGTTATGAGGCACTCTGGGTTCCCGGAACAGACCACGCTTCTATCGCTACTGAAGCCAAAGTAGTTGAGGCACTCAGAGAAGAAGGCATCTCAAAAGAGGAACTTGGAAGAGAAAAATTCTTAGACAGAGTTTGGGACTGGAAAAAACAGTACGGCGGCCGTATCGTTGAACAGCTCAAAAAGATTGGTTCTTCATGTGACTGGGACAGAGAGCGTTTCACAATGGATGAAGGCTGTAACAAGGCTGTAAAAGAAGTATTTGTAAAACTTTACAATAAAGAGCTTATCTACCGCGGTGAGAGAATTATCAACTGGTGTCCTCATTGTCTTACTTCTATCTCTGATGCAGAGGTTGAATATGAAGATCAGGCCGGATATTTCTGGCATCTCCGTTATAAGACAACTGACGGAACAGGTTATATCGACCTTGCCACAACAAGACCTGAAACTCTGCTTGGTGATACAGCCGTAGCTGTAAACCCTAATGATGACAGATACAAAGACATGGTTGGCAAAATGCTTGACCTTCCTATCGTTCACAGACAGATACCTATCATTGCAGACGATTATGTAGATATGGAGTTTGGTACCGGTGTTGTTAAGATTACACCTGCACATGACCCTAACGACTTTGAAGTAGGTCTCCGCCATAACCTCGAAGTAATCAATGTTCTCACAGATGATGCTAAAATCGTTGATGAATACGAGAAATATGCCGGCATGGACAGATATGAAGCCCGCAAAGCTATCGTTGCTGACCTTGAAGCAGAAGGTGCACTCCTCAAAATCGAAGAGCATGCCCACAATGTAGGAACATGTTACCGCTGTGGAACAACCGTAGAGCCTAGAGTTTCTAAACAGTGGTTCGTAGCAATGGAAAAACTTGCAAAGCCTGCTATTGAGGCAGTTAAAAAAGGCGATACAAAATTTGTTCCTCCGCACTTTGACAAGACATACTATCACTGGCTTGAAGGAATCAGAGACTGGTGTATCTCCCGTCAGCTCTGGTGGGGACATCAGATTCCTGCATTCTACTGTGATGACTGTGGTGAGATGGTAGTAACAAAAGAAAATACATGCAACTGTCCAAAATGTGGAAAGCCTATGCGCCAGGACCCTGATACGCTCGATACATGGTTCTCTTCTGCACTCTGGCCTTTCAGTACTCTCGGATGGCCTGAAAACACTGAAGAGATGGATTACTTCTATCCAACAAGTACACTTGTAACAGGATACGATATCATTTTCTTCTGGGTAATCAGAATGATGTTCTCTGGTCTTGAGCACACTGGAAAAGTTCCATTTGACACAGTTCTTATCCACGGTCTTGTGAGAGACAGTCAGGGACGCAAGATGAGTAAATCTCTCGGAAATGGTATTGACCCACTTGAGGTAATTGACAAATACGGTGCTGATGCTCTTCGTTTCACTCTTGTAACCGGTAATGCACCAGGAAATGATATGCGTTTCTACTGGGAGCGTGTTGAGGCAAGCAGAAACTTTGCAAACAAAGTATGGAATGCTTCACGTTTCATAATGATGCATCTCGGAGACAACACAATCACAGAGCCGGCTTATGATGAGCTTTACCCTGTAGATAAATGGATTCTCTCCGCTGTAAACACTCTTGCCAAAGAAGTTACAGAAAATATGGAGAAATATGAACTTGGTATAGCTGTTCAGAAGATTAATGATTTTGTATGGACAGAGTTCTGTGACTGGTATATCGAGTTTGTTAAGCCAAGACTCTTTGCCAAAGAAGAAGATCCAAAAGCTGCAAATGCTGCATTCTGGACACTTAAGACAGTTCTTATAAACTCGCTTAAGCTTCTTCATCCATATATGCCATTTATCACAGAAGAAATCTTCTGCACACTTCAGTCAGAAGAGGAATCTATCATGATTTCAAACTGGCCGGAATTTAAGGCTGAGTGGGATAACAAAGAGGCTGAAGCCCAGGCTGAGCTTATGAAAGCTGTAACAAGAGCTATAAGAAACACTCGTACTTCAATGAATGTTGCTCCTTCACGCAAAGCTAAAGTGTACCTTGTTGCAGATGATGATGCTACAGCTAAAACACTTAAAGACCTCATCCCTTCATACCAGCATCTTATATCTGCTTCAGAGGTTTGTGTCCAGACAGACAAAGCCGGTATAGAAGACAATGCTGTATCAACAGTTATCGATAAGGCAACAGTATATATGCCACTTGCAGACCTTGTAGACTTCGAGAAAGAAAAGGAAAGACTTACAAAAGAAAAGACTCGTCTTGAGGGTGAGCTTAAGAGAGTTAATGGTATGCTTAACAACGAGAAGTTTATGAGCAAAGCGCCAGAGAAAAAGGTTGCTGAAGAAAAAGAAAAACTTGCTAAATATCAGGCTATGATGAGCAAAGTTGAGGAAGAACTTGCAAAGCTTGGTTAAGTAAATCATAAAAGCTGATTATAAATTTAAGAGGGGCTGCCGCACTAAGCAAAAGCAATACAAGATATGGAATTTATCAACATACAAAAATCTATATCCTGTAGAAATATTTCTTAGTGCGACAGCCCTTTTTTCTTAGTACGAATGAAATTCTCTATCAATCAAAAAATCGCCTGATAACCGAAATTATCAGGCGATAAATTTATATAAATCTATAATCGTTACTATTCACGACCGTTTTTCTCTATAATCAAAATTATGCAAGTTTAGATTTAGCAACCTCAACAAGTGCTGCAAAACCTTCAGGATCGCTGATTGCCATCTCTGAAAGCATCTTTCTGTTAAGATCGATGTTTGCAAGCTTAAGACCATGCATGAATTTGCTGTATGAAAGTCCATTCATTCTTGCTGCTGCGTTGATACGGGCAATCCATAATCTTCTGAACTGTCTCTTTCTCTCTTTTCTACCTGCGAAGGAAGATGTAAGAGCTCTCATAACAGACTGCTTAGCAACTCTATACTGTTTAGATCTTGCACCTCTATATCCTTTTGCAAGCTTTAATACTCTATTGTGTCTTTTCTTTGCATTTAAACCGCCTTTAATACGTGCCATCTTATTCTGTCCTCCTTAATTATTTTGAATATGGTAAAATTCTCTTCATCATCTTTGCGTTTGTAGCATCAACTTCTACTGCTTTTCTGAGATTTCTCTTTCTCTTTGTTGATTTCTTATTTAAGATATGGCTCTTATTAGCCTTCATCTTCATGAGCTTACCTGTTCCTGTTGTTTTAAAGCGCTTAGCAGCTGCTCTTTTTGTTTTTAACTTTGGCATGATATTTTCCTCCTTAAATGTTTACCTATATGGATTGAATCCTGAAAGACTGTCTGATATCAGACAACTTTACTAACTTATTAGCGTTTCTGTGACAAGAACATTACCATTGAACGTCCTTCCATTTTTGCCGGTTTATCAATTACTGCGATATCCTCAAGTAATTCATGAAAACTATCAAGTATCTGTTTGCTATAATTGACATGTGCCATCTCGCGTCCTCTAAAACGGAGTGTAACCTTAACTTTGTCTCCCTTTGAAAGAAACTTTCTAGCCTGATTTGCTTTTGTGTTAAGATCATTTTTGTCAATGTTTGGAGAAAGTCTTACTTCCTTCACTTCCATTGTCTTCTGCTTTTTCTTAGCTTCTTTTTCTTTACGTGCCAATTCATAGCGGTATTTACCATAATCTATAATCTTGCATACAGGTGACTTTGCTCCCGGTGCAATCTTTACTAAATCAAGGTCCTGCTCACGCGCTAACTTCATGGCATCCTTCGCTGACATAATACCTAACTGCTCTCCACTTTCACTAATCAGACGAACTTCTTTATCTCTGATTCTCTCATTAATCATTAACTCGCTAATGGTAGTACACCTCCAAATAAAATTTAATATTTAAAAAATAAGACAAAAAAACGCAGATAGTAAAGTCATCCACGTTTATCGATTAAATACATATGTACTTTATAGCAATCAATCAATAGAAACCCGAGTCACTTTCTTGTGCTAAGGTGAGAGTGGATACTCTACTTCGTTCTGTTCACACAGCATTTTCATATTAACACATATGCAATACGCTGTCAATTACTTTTTTGAACATTTTTCTTTAACATTATAACAGTTCAGCCGTGATATTATGCATTTAATGAAATAATTTTGAAAAAGCAGCTAACAAAAAATTTTCTACGATAAAACAACAAACTATTCGATGTATCAGTTTACCCTACTGCGACTATAACATTTGCCAGTCTTTTTGATACTCTTGCTCCAACCTGTCCATATCCACCAATAATTAAAATCATAGTTGCTGCTTCTAGTGTGCTGATGCCCAACATCAATATAATTTTCTTTACTAAAACTCAATTGACAGATTCTGCTCACAAACCGGAAGTGAAATGTTCACAGCCACTTAATCTATACTAAATTTTCTCTATCACATCTATTGAACAAAATGCGTCTAACTTCCATTACTTTATCAGAACCTTCATCATCAATAACAACATAATATACAACATAGTTCTTAACGTATATTCTATAATACTTATATTTTCGTTCTCGTTTAGATTGATATGGTTCGAAGCTCTCACATACTGGCAATCGTTCCAATATTGCTTCCTCAACAGCATCAATCAAATCATTTGCAGCTTTAGGGTTAGATAGTTCATTCTTAATATACGATGTAATACTATTTACATCATCAAAGAAAAGTGGCAAATATCTAAGCTGGTAGTTATCATTAATCATTAACTGCCTCCCTTAATTTCGAGAACATCTCATCATGGGTATATCTTTTATCAGTCTCCTCTGCTATCTTATCCGCAACATCCAACGCAGCTTCAGCAGACTCCGTAAGCATTGAATATGCTTCAATACTAAGAACCACCATGGAACCATAGCCGTTCTTAGTTAAAAAAACTGGTTCTCCAGTCTTAACAATGCTTTCAATTTCTGTAAATTTGTTTCTCAAATCAGATACTGGTTTAATCTGTATCATACAACCATCTCCTTATCATAATTATGATAAAATAACGTCATTTCATATTTATTATATGTAAAGAAACAAGAAATATCAAGCAAAACAGAAATTTATTTCACTTAATTTTGATGCCGGATATATGTAACTACTCAAGCCATTGAATAAACGCTGTTATAGCCGGCATTTCCATAACATGCATAATAACATAATTCTTAGAAAATATACATAGAGTTTTTATAGTAAAAACAAGCCGGATTATAATGCCTATACTACAATCCAGCCTGTTTAACCAGTTAAGATATCTAATTTTCAGAAAAGCAAAAGCTCTCTAATTTTTACACTTCTTCTACGCCGCCACACTTGGCAATTGTATCAATAGAACCGTCTTCATTATATGTAAATTCTGCAACACATACTGAACGACGGTAAAGTGATCCTCCCGGAAGTTCTCCTGTATGATAGAACAGATATGAATGTCCCTTAAAATCTGCAATTCCCGGATGATTTGTAAATACTCCACCATCTTCTGTCATCAATATGCCGCCATATACCCATGGGCCTGTCGGTGATGTAGCTGTTGAATATGCAAGATGTTCATCTTTTCCATCTCTAAAAGCTGCATAAACCATGTAATACAAATCATTTTTTTTGTAAAACCAAGGTCCCTCTGCATAGCTGGTTCCCGTCATATGACTTCCCTTAGCAAAAGATTCTTCTGTCATCGGAATCTTTACAACACCTACTTCTTCGTTATAAGAAATCATATCTTCGTTTAAAAGAACATATCGTAATTCCGGATTACCAAAATATAAATATGCCTGTCCGTCATCATCAATGAAAACAGTCGGATCAATATCATTCCAGTCACCTTCATCAACCAGTGGATATCCCAAATCTTTAAATGGTCCTGTAGGACTGTCTGACACTCCTACTGCAATTGCCATTCCACTATCTTTTTTATGTACCGGACAATAGAGATAAAACTTGCCATTCCTCTCAACAGCCTGTGGCGCCCATGCACGGTCATCTGCCCACTCAATATCATCCAAAGAAAAAATCCTGCCATGATCTGTCCAGTTCACCATATCCTTTGTAGAAAAGCAGTGCCAGTCAAACATTGTATAAAAATCATCGACTGTTTCATCCTCATCATGAGTGGTGTAAAGATACAAAGTATCTCCATATACCATTGGTGCAGGATCTGCTGTATAAATTGAATTAATAATTGGATTCTTTTTAAACATCTTTTTTTCCTCCATATTTTTCCCTCTACTTATTATCATTCGTTACTTTCTATAATACTATATTTAATTATGTTAAATCACCCCTCATAGTTTAGCAATTATCATGTAAATCTATATAAGATGACTCCCTCTGAGCAAAAATGAAACTCTTATTTATGCTATCCTATCAGAACCCTCTTGCCCTCAAATGCAAATCCATACTTCCTGATATTCTCTGATGGAATTCCTTTTGCAGTCAGATTTGCCTCATACCCTTTTTCTTCAATCTGGGCAAGAGCCGCAGCCACTGTATCCTTCAGTGTAGGTTCATCATCCCTGTCGTATACCTTGAACTCCAGAATAAAAGCAGGATTCTTTTTTGTATCCTTCGGCTCTATCATTACATCATAACGGCCAAAACCGCTCTCACGGTTAGATGTCACAGTATAATCTCCTGCCAAGTCTACAAGCAGTCCTAACACAAAACCATGATAAAAACGTTCAGGGTCTTCATAAGATGGATTTCTGCCCGTGTCAAAATAGCTGAAGGTCTGTAATGCTACTCTGTTCATATAGACATTCATAGCTTTTAAATCACCAAGAAGTAATGCCTTTACAAAATTATTGTATTCCACTTTAGTCTGATTGAACCAGCCCCTTACCATACCACAAAACATCATCTTTACTTCATTATTTGTCAAAGCCAATTCATACAAGGGATATCCCATCAGCTCCATCTTATCCATCGGCTCATAGTCAAGCACCTTAAGATAACCACTTGCCAGCAAAAGACTAAATACCGCATCACTATCACTATCCAGCTGATTATACACAATCTGTTCATCTACAGGACAATGAATACTTTTGCCTTTCAACAAATTTTCAAAAGCATTTTTAATCCCCGCATCACCTTCTCTTACCAACTTATTCACCAGACCATTACTACTGGTATTGGCCCAGTATATGCCTATTTTTCCTGTATCAAGAAAATTTAGAATAGACCACGGATTGTAAATATCCGTGGTACTTCCAAACGTAAATCCATCATACCATCGTTTTACTAATTCTTTCTTATCTCTATATCCATATTCGTCCAGTGCACCAAACACTTCTTGCTCTGTAAACCCAAATGCTGCAGCGTACTCATCTGAAGTAGTGGTCACTACTTTTAAATTATTCAAATCTGAAAAAATTGATTCCTTACTCACTCTTGTAATTCCTGTCATAACAGCTCTCTCAAGATAAGGATTTGTCTTAAATGTAGAGTTAAACAGACTTCTGGTAAAAGAGACAAGTTCATCCCAGAACCCGGTTACATACGCCTCCTGCATAGGAGTATCATATTCATCGAGAAGCATGATTACTTTTCTGCCATAATAACAATATAAAAATTCCGACAATTTGTGCAATGCCTTTGTTGCTACATACTCTGGCATATTCATACATACAGCATTATAAAATTCCACATCCGCACCCTGTATATATCCTTCTTGTACCAAAAATCTGTGTTTTTGAAACAAATCTACAATAATCTGATAAATTTCCATCTTTACTGAATAAAAATCTGAGCTTTTGATATTAGCAAACGAAAGACTTATCACCGGATATGTCCCCTGTAAATGCCTGTATTTTTCCTCCTGCCATATAGAAAGTCCCTCAAACAAATCTCCTCTGTCTTTGTAATCTACTGAAAAAAACTGTTCAAGCATACTCATATTCAAAGTTTTTCCAAACCTTCTAGGACGTGAAATAAGTGTTACCACATCTCCACTTTCCCACCATTCACGGATGAAATCTGTCTTATCTATATAAAAATAGTTTCTCTCTCTTAGTGTATCAAAATTCTGTATTCCTATTGCAACCTTTCCTGTCATAAGATACTCCTCTCAAACAAAAATCCGCTATACTACTCCAATTACCAATAGTATAGCGGATTCCATGTTTTAATACAATTAAAATACAAAGTTCCATTTTAATAATCTCTATTTTGCTTATATATGTAAATCCTTTTTACAAAAAGCAACAATTCCTGATTAGGTTCTAAAAATCCAAAAACCTCCCCGCTGTCTACACTGATAGATAAATCAAAAATTCCTTTTCCAGAGCCATAATCTCTAGTATAACCCACGGCAATTAACGGCCTGTTTCACTTGTCTAAATTTCCATCTGCTACGTTGTCGTCAATCGACGATGCCACCGCATCGCCTCATTCCTTCGCCTTGCAGAATGAAAACTTATCCTGCGTGAAACATATC